>NZ_JBRIMB010000068.1:0-21823 GCF_052977265.1 Shewanella sp. 0m-8
GAACGGCCATTAAGACACTGCAAGGCTTAGTTCGGGATCCACAAGCATGCTATTAAATTCCTGGGGATCCCTCAGAGTCAGAGTTAAGTTCGTTCATTGGTAAATTAGTTGATTATTAAATTCCTACAGAGTTTAAATCTAGCTAGGTTTGAATTGGTCCATTGAGTTTTTATTAAACAAATCCATTTTATAAGCACGTTAAGCTTGCTCAGTGAAAGAGTTCTATGAAATATCTCTTGAATGAATTGAGTAAAAAAGCTATGCACATAATCAAGTTTAACTATTCTACTCATAAGACTATTTAGCGCGCTTAAACATCAAGCATGTTGATCTCTTTTCCCCCACATGCTTAACAAAAGCTGAGATTTATAAATAAAACATTGTAAATCAACTGTGCCGTCAATCTAGCCTGGCTATAATGCGCCGCATGCGGTCGCGACCATATCACTATGAATTTATTGACTTATATCATTGTTGTGAACCGATAAGATCTAAATGGTGCGTTGTTAACGCCTTTTGATTTTCATTGAGATCTTATCTGCAACTTTAATGTGATTTAGTGCAAAAACTTTAACCGCCCTGTCTATCTATAATCAGTTTGCTTCACTGTGAACTGAAGCACTGCAGCTAAGCCAAGTTCATTGGGCTGAATACGGTTTCAAATAAAGACTGTTTTTAATAAATACCAAATAAAAAAGATACTATTTTAACAAAACAATAATAATGTGAGGACAAGCATATAGCTAACGCTCACAATAAAACTGGAGATAAGGTGTATGAACAAAGTGGTAAATATGACGTTATTATGTGCGCTACTAGGCCTTAGTGTACAAGCTAACGCATATGACGCTAAATTGGCGAATAGCTTTAATGACCAATTTAGCCATGCAACAGGTAAAAGCGTCGGTAAAGATATTGGATTGATTAGTGCTGAAGTCTTTGTTAAACAGTTACAAAATAACACTGGCGTTACTGCTATCGATATCCGTACCATCGAGGAGCGTCAAGTGTTCGGTCTTGCGATGAAAGAACAGCTAAATATTAGTTTAGATGAACTGTTTATCCCTGAAAATTTAGATAAAATCCCAACAGATAAGCCAGTCGTTATTGTGTGTAAATCGGGGGCGCGCGCTATGGCGGCAGGTACTGCCCTACGTCAATTAGGCTTTGATAATGTCAAAGTATTAAAAGGTGGCTATAGCAAGTTGTCTAGCTATGTCGGCCCAAATATCGCTAAGTAAATTTTCTAACGAAAAAAGCTCTTGTGGGTAAGGCTGGAAATCAGCACAGAATCTGTTATCCCCTCCTCCTTACCCTATTAGAGCCCACCTTAACTTCCACTCTGCTTTCATCTGCATGTTAAATCTTGTTTGAACTGCTTGCTAACCGAATAAGAAAGCACTCTCTGTTTGCAGGCCCCTTAATCTTAGTCCCTTATCAGTGTCCATTAATCAGTGACCCCCTTTTCGGCTAACTTTTAATCTGTCCCTATAATCAGGGCCTTCATGATCAGTGGCGATAGGGCCAACAATGGATCAATATCATAATTTAGTAAAATAAGATTGCCTGTCCTAGATCTCAGCTGTACCACACCTTACAATTCACAAAGCATCACCATACTGCACCATAACCAAGCAGTTCCCCATGAATTCTTTATCAGGAATTCAGCCATCAATAGGAATACCATGAGAAAACTTGAATTACTCGCGCCAGGTGGCGACATCGAGTCAATTAAAGCGGCTATCGTTGCCGGTGCTGACGCGGTGTACTGCGGTCTTAATAGCTTTAATGCCCGTACCCGCGCCGAGAATTTAAGTTTTGAAGATCTGTACGGTCTGCTGCGTATTGCCCACCAGCATAATTGCCAACTGTTTCTAACGCTTAATATCATTGTGTTAGAACAAGAACTGCCTGCATTACTAAAACTGCTAAATCAATTGGTTAATACCGCTATAGATGGCGTGATCGTGCAGGACCTTGGCTTATTTTACCTATTGAAACAGCACTATCCGACGTTAGACATTCATGCATCGACTCAGGTAACGACCCACAATACGGGGCAAATCGAGTTTTTGTCACGTTTAGGCGCATCAAGAGCAAACTTATCGAGAGAGCTTAATCTGACCGAAATTAAACAGCTGTCAGACAAAGCTCATGCTCTTGATATGCTCACGGAAGTCTTTGTGCATGGCTCAAATTGCATTGGCTTTTCTGGTCTGTGTTACTTTAGCTCGGCCCATGGCGGTAATTCTGGCAATCGTGGCCGTTGCAGTCAACCTTGTCGCGATCAGTATCAAACCACTGATACTGGTGCACAATATCCACTAAACCTGAAAGATAACTCAGCATTTTCAGATCTTGATGCGCTTTACGCTGCTGGCGCTGACTCGTTGAAAGTGGAAGGTAGAATTAAGAAGTCTCATTACGTGTATCGGGTGATTGATACATGGCGTAAACAGATCACAAGACTTGAGCTGCGCAGCGCTATCTCGACCGACAAATCCCCGCTATATACCGTGTTCAATCGTGACTTTTCTAATGGTTACTTACACGGCGCAGTGGGTACAAATATGTACATAGATAACCCACGCGATAACGCGGTGCAGCATTTTACTCAATTAGAAAGCCTTAGATTGCTTACCGAGAAAAGCTCTGCTGCCTCGGTGAATGTGAAAAAGGCGCTCTATGATGAAAAAACAGAAATTATTGCTACTCTTGGCGACAAAATAGCGCGACTTAGTTTAGCCAAGCCGCTTATTTCGCTAAAATTTTATGGTCAGGAAGGCCAAGCATTAGGGATAACACTCTGTGTTCGGCCTGCCAACATGCTAGACGTTGATGCTGAGCAATCTGAGGCGATACGTGAATTTAGTCTTTTATCTGACGCTGCGCTTGTTACATCTGATAAATACGGGCTAAAAGAGGAATTACTAAAACGTTTCACAAGTCTTGGTAACATTGAGTATGCCTTAGACTCTATTTGTTTCGATGATTTAGCCGCAGACTTGTTTGTGCCGTTTAAGCAGTTAACCACTATGAGGCAGCAGATAGTGACATGGTTAAATAGCGGCCGAGAGCATGTTGAGCCAGTATCTTTGCAGCAGGTTCGCCAGCAAATAAATAGTGATCTATGCATCAACAGCGTTAACGCAGCAACTAATACAACGAACACCATCGCTCAGGCACAGGTTTCACATAACGAGAACCTCACTCAGTTATCAATACTAATAGCCAATAGACGGGATCTTGCTCTGTATCGTCAATTAAAGCAGCAGATCGAACTTAAAGGGCTCCAGGTTTATTATTTAGTTCCAGATGCGATAAACGCAGAGCGCGAAAAACTCGCCCTACTGTTTTCTCAAGAACCTGAGCTTATTCCTTGGTTTGGCGCAGTTATTATGCAAACAGATTTTAATGCCGCTAAACAATTACTCGAAGAGATAAAACCTAAGTTGATCGTGACTAACAATAGTGGCGTTGGCGTTGTGGCCACAGACTTAGGTATAAATTGGGTTGCGGGCCCTTACCTTAATACCAGTAATTCGATAAGTATGTACAGCTTGCAGCAACAAGGCTGCAGCGGAGCGTTTGTGTCTAATGAATTAAATAAAAAACAGATTAAAGCGATTAAAGCGCCTAAAGGCTTTAAGGTGCATTACAGTCTTTATCACCCGATAATGTTAATGACTAGCCGTCAATGCTTGTTTTTACAGTCCAGTGGTTGTGACAAAGCAGTGATGGATGATGAGTGCTTAACGGTTTGTAAGAAAACCAGTTCACTGACTAATGTAAAGGGGGTTGATTTTGTGATAGACAAGAAGCGCCGTGAGCATAATGCCTTGTATGGCAGTCAACACTTCTTTAATCCACAGATCTTGACTGAGCTATCAGGTTACTTTGATAGCGTTATGCTGGATTTGCGCACGATTGTAACTAATAGCCAATTACAGCAAAATCAGTTTGATACTGTAATCAAGTTAACTCAGTTTCTATCATCGCAAGCACTATCAAGCCCAGGGTTATCAAACCAAAAGTTATCAAGCTCGAAGTTATCAACAAAAGAGGTATCAAGTCCAAATTTATCAAGCACTGAGTTTACAAACCTTGTTAGCAATACTACCAACGTTCAATACTTAAAAGGTCTGTAAGGCAACCTGAATAAGCTCTTAGCTGTTGGAGTTAGGAGCTTAAAGATAACGTCATCTCACTTAAGGATTTTTTCACAAAGCGCTATCGTTATTGATGTAGGGCAAAGACATGAATAGTTACGTGATATTTAATCCTAGCTAGCTTGTCAAAATAGCGGTTATGTACCATAACCAATAGCATGTTCCTCTACAATCTTCCATAAATGAGAGCCTGACTGATATGACATTCTCTAGACGCACCTTCCTTAAATCTGCACTCGCAAGCACCGTTGCAGCGCAAGGGCTTACCTTGTTTCCTGCAGGCAAAGTATTTGCAGATGACACTCAATCTATCCCCCATGCCAGCCATTATGGCCCCTTCAATGCTATCGTCAAAGAAGGCGTTCTGATCGGCGTACAGCCATTGAAAGACATAGATCCTTTCCCGACCAAGATGCTATTAGAAGGGATCTTAAGCCGAACTTACAGCGACACTAGGGTTAAATACCCGATGGTGCGTAAATCCTATTTTGAAAATCCATTAGGCGATCATAAACCACACCTTAGAGGCAAAGAGCCTTTTATCCGTGTGGACTGGAACACCGCTATCGCCATGGTCAGTACTGCGATTGCCAATACGATAGCCAAGCATGGTAACCAAGCGATTTTCAGTTCTTCTTATGGCGGTTGGTCCCATGCTGGTTTAATGAGGCCACAAACATTACAAGGCCGGTTTTTTAACTTAATTGGTGGCCAAAGTGCTTGTAGCGGAGATTACAGCGCGGGGGCGTCTGAAGTAATATTGCCTCATATAATAGGCGATATGGAGGTTTATTCCCCTCAAACAGCATGGCAAGTTATCGAAGATAATACAGAACTGATGTTATTGGTTGGCTGTGACCCATATAAAACAAATAGGATTGAGTTTAGGGTTGCTGATCATGCTATGCATAAACACTGGCAAGCCTTTGCTGAAAAAGGGATTGAGTTTATTTCGATAAACCCGCAACAAACCCAAACAGATAAAGCCATGGGTAGCGAGATGATCAATATTCGCCCCAATACAGATGTCGCACTGTTTACCGCTATGTCGTTCCATATTTACCAATCCGATTTGTATGATAAGGCTTATCTAGACAAATATACGGTCGGCTTTGACCGGTACCTTAACTATCTCAAAGGGGTTGATGACAATACACCTAAAACCCCAGAATGGGCGGAGGAAATTACAGGAGTCAGTGCTAAACAAATTCGTAAACTAGCAGAACAGGTGGTAAAAAAGCGCACGCAGATCTGTGCCGGTTGGTCACTGCAGCGAGCGCAACATGGAGAGATGATCCACTGGGCGATTATTAACTTTGCGGCTATGGCAGGTAAAATAGGTAAACCGGGTGAAGGCGCAGGCTTCAGCTGGCATTATGGTAACGGTGGGATGCCACAGTCAGGCAAAAAAATGCCTGCGGGTCTATCGCAAGGGCGTAACCCTATAACCGCACGTTGCCCTGTGGTACTTATTTCTGACATGCTGAATAATCCTGGGAGCAACTACACTCGTAATGGTCAAACGCTGAAATTCCCTAACGCCAAGCTTATCTATAATGCAGGGAATAATTTGCTGTCCCACCAGCAAAATACCAATGAACTCATTCAAGCACTTAACAACAACGTGGAAACCATCATTAATCAAGATCCATGGTGGTGTGCCTCCTCACTGTATGCCGATATTGTACTCCCCAGCACGACAACGCTCGAACGCAATGATATTAGCTCTGGTGGAACCTATTCTAACAATAAGATCTATGCCATGAAACAGGTCATCAAGCCTGTAGGCGAAAGTTGGAATGACTATGAGATCTTTTCGGCATTGGCAAAAATATTTAATGTCCAGCAACAATTCACAGAAAATAAGACCTTTATGCAGCACCTTAAAGATGCATACGCGGCATCTGATGCGAGCGAAAGCTTTGACAGTTTCTGGCTTAAAGGTGTAACCCATCTCAGTACCCCAAAAACGGCCAATGACTGGGTTAGACACCGCGATTTTTACCTTGATCCGGCTAAACATCCATTACATACCCCTTCAGGTAAAATTGAGCTTTATTGTGAGCAGATAGAGTCTTATCACTTACCCGACTGCCCGCCCATGCCTGAATGGATCCCTCCTGCCGAGTGGCTAGGAAATGCCAAACCTGATCAAGTCCATGTATTGAGCCCACATCCATGGATGCGCCTTCATTCCCAAATGGCAAATGCTGACGTTAATCGTTATGAGTCTGTTGATGGCCGTCAATTTGCGTTAATTAATAAAGATGATGCGGCGCACCGTGGCATTAAAGATGGGGATTTGATTGAAGTATACAATGAACGCGGTGCGTTATTAGCGGGAGCAAAAATAGCTGACAATGTGATGCCCGGCGTTATTTATATCCATGAAGGAGCCTGGCTGCAACTGGATAAAAAAGGTCGCTGTAATTCAGGTTCGATTAACATGCTAACCTCTGCTCGGCCATCAAGTGGACTGAGTCAAGGAACGAGTGCGAATACCTGTTTGGCAGCCTTTAAAAAGTGTTTAGATCCCGAATCCCCGAATAAGGCTTACCAGGCTCCCAAAATTGAAACACTTAAGCAGCCCTTCGACATTAAAAGCTTGGGACTTGCAGCGGCTCTAAAATCAATAAAATCTGTGAAACAGCAAGTTCAGAGTAAAGGTGAAAAAATCTTCTACCATGCATGTACCATGTGTCATGCGGCGCCAAACCCTGCCGATCATAGCTATAAACAGTGGCAAGGTATCACTCGTAGTATGTTCCCAAGAGCAGGATTAAACCCTGATGAACAGGCTGAAGTGCTAAAGTTTTTACAACAGCATGCTAAACAATAAAACGGTTTAAGTTTATGCTTATGTTTAAGTGCCTGAACGGATAGTCTGATGTGATGCACGTAGAGCCCTCTTATAAATTGAGGGCTTTTTCTTTTTGTCGTAAAATTTTCTTTCTTGTCGTAAAAAGTGTCATTAATTGTCTCTTAAGCTCATCATAATCCTCGTCATAAACCACTTAACAAACTAAGTCATAAAAGATAAGTACGTTTATGCCCTATAGCGACAAAGTCTTTGAAATAGTCACCTTTTTTAAAAGTATTTCGCTGAAAAAAGTCATCGCAACACCGTTATGGTTATAAAATCGGCAGTCAAGACTGTTTTTAGCTCAATATTTGGCCTAAAGGTAAATAATTGCAGAAATATGCGATTTAACTGTATAGAGTAAAAATATTGACCGTCATTAAGAGGACGTATTATGCCAATAAAACCTCTCAGCAGTACCAAGCTTTATCGCGTATCGGCGCTTAACAAGCTCTCTTCAGACTGCAAGTCGACAAAACACCTCGAACCATTAGACCAAATTGTGGGTCAAGCCCGCGCTCAACAAGCGGTAGAGTTTGCGCTTTCTATGAAAGAGAAAGGCTACAATATTTATGCGCTTGGTCGCAATGGCCTAGGCAAACGCACCATGGTGCTGCGCCATCTAAACCGTCAAGCCCCCAATAGTAACGGCCGCACCTTATACGATTGGTGTTATGTGGTAAATTTTGACGATACTCGTAGCCCCAAGGTGCTTAAGTTACCTGCAGGTATGGGCTTATGCTTTAAAAAAGATATTGAAAAGCTCATGTCAAAACTGCTAAAGGCATTGCCTTTAGCATTTGATAATGAGATGTACTATAGCCGCGCTGACAAATTAAAGAATCAGCTTGCAGCCAAACAGGAAGAAGCCTTGCTCTTGCTGACAGAAGAGGCGAAGAGTCATTCTGTAGGACTCTCGATTTCCCCTCAAGGTAATTATGAGTTGGTAGCATTAAACGGTGACGAGCCCCACACCGAAGAAAGCTACTTGGCGTTATCGGCCAAAGAGCAAGATGTGATGCAAGATGCGATTTCTGCACTTGAAGCACAGCTGCGTGGCATCGTAAGACAAATAACCATTTGGGAAGAGGAGTATTCTGAGAAGCAGCAAAAACATGATGAACAAGTTGCTGAAGAAGTCCTAACCCACAGCCTTACTGCGTTAAAAGAGCAATATAAAGACCAAGCGAATGTAAAAGCCTACATTAAGGCGATGCATAAAGACATCATTGATAATCTGGATATCTTCCTAGAAGAAAGTGAAGAGCAAGCTGCCCTCGCCTATGCCTCAATGAGCAAGAAAATGCCAAGGCGTTATCAGATCAATGTACTGGTGTCGCAAGCGTCACAATTGCAGCCGATTATTGTTGAGGAAACCCCCAACTATCACACCATTTTTGGCTACGTAGAAAATGCGACCTATAAAGGTACCGTTTTCACTGACTTTTCATTGATCCGCCCAGGTAGCTTGCATAAGGCGAATGGCGGCGTGCTTATGATTGATGCGGTTAAAGTACTTGAGCACCCTTATGTATGGGACGGACTTAAGCGTGCGCTGCGTTCTCGCAAATTGAGTCTGACCTCACTGGAACGCGAAGTCACCTTATCTGGCACGATATCTCTGGATCCTGAAGCGATCCCCTTAGATGTTAAGATCATTTTGTTTGGGGATTTTGCGACATATAAACTATTACAACAGTATGACGCCGAGTTTACTGAGTTGTTTAGGGTTACAGCTGATTTTGAAGATAGAATGCCACGTAGCGATGATTCTGAGGCCCATTACGCCCAGTTCATCTCGAGCATAGTACACAGCAATAAAATGCTGCACTGTGATAAAAAAGCGATTGGACGTGTAATCGAATTCAGTTCTCGCCAAGCCGATGATCAAAATATGTTATCACTGCACTCCGTCGATATTGCCAATCTATTACGAGAAGCAAATTATTGCGCGCGTTCAGTTAACTCAAACATGATTAGAGTCAGCCATGTAGAGCAAGCGTTAGCGAATAAAGAAAAACGGATCTGCCGCGCAAAAGATGACTTTATGCAAAGCTTTGTTAATGGCACTACCCTAATTGATACTCAAGGAGAAACCGTTGGCCAAGTGAATGGCTTATCGGTGATGTCGACCTCCGATTACCAATTTGGTGCCCCTAGCCGGATCACCGCGACGACCGCTTTTGGTGAGGGTCGAGTTTTCGATATCGAGCGCAAAGTAGAGTTAAGTGGCAGCATTCACTCTAAAGGCGTAATGATTTTATCCGCATATATCGCATCGATTTTAGGCAAGACAGATAAAATTCCGTTGTCGACGCATCTTACCTTTGAACAGTCCTATGGCGGTGTAGATGGTGACAGTGCTACCATGGCAGAGTTGTGTGCCATGCTATCTTCTTTTTCAGGGGTTGCGCTACGTCAGGATATTGCGATAACAGGTTCGATGAATCAGTTTGGTGAATCTCAGCCGATTGGTGGCGTTAACGAGAAAATTGAAGGCTTCTTTGACGTGTGTAAAATCAAAGGCCATAAAGATACGCAAGGCGTCATTATTCCCAAGTCAAATATCCATAACTTAATGTTACGCCGAGACATAGTTGACGCGGTGGAAAAAGGAAAATTCCACATTTGGGCAATCAGTCATGTAGAGCAAGCAGTAGAATTACTGACAGGGACTAAACTCGGTAAAATAAATACCAAAGGTGAATATACCAAGGGCAGCATTTTAGGCTTATCCCAATTAAGGCTAGATAAGTTACGTGAAAAAGTTACGTGAAAATGACACTAAAAAGTAATGGCTAATTCATCCGCATTTTATGAAATGTGTAGCTAACAAAAAGGCCGAACTCAATGTTCGGCCTTTTTTTGTCAACCTATTTTAGGACTGACAGCATTTTAAGACTAGATAGAACTTGCTAGTAGAGACTAGGCAAACACATCTTGCAATGGAGGCACGATTTGCTTCTTACGGCTTAATACCCCATCTAACCATACTTTACTGTTTTGTGACTCACAGTTATAAGCCGATTCGATTTTTGCTAAATCGTCACTGACAATAAGCATCTCAGAACCTTCTCTCATGATGTCGGTCAGTAATAATAGAACGCTGTGACGATTACCTTCTGCTTTTAGTGCCGCAATATCAGCTTCAAGTTCAGCTTTAATCTCGTCAAATACAGCAAGGTCAATCACTTCAAGCTGACCGATCCCCACTAGGTTACCGTTCATGTTAAAATCTTTAAAGTCACGCATAACAAGATCACGAGCAGGCGTGCCTTCTACAGCAGATTTCACTTTAAACATTTCCATGCCTAATGCTTTAACATCTTCAATACCAGCGATTTCAGCTAATGCTTCAACACACTTAATGTCAGCGGTTGTACAAGTTGGTGACTTGAAGATAACCGTGTCACTTAAGATGGCACAAAGCATAATGCCTGCGATCTCTTTTGAGATCTCAACGTTGTAGAAGTCATACATCATCTTAATGATGGTGTTACTACAACCTACAGGGCGGATCCAGCACTCTAAAGGTGTTGAAGTCGTTAAGTCACCCAACTTATGGTGATCAACAATACCAACAATCGTCGCTTGCTCGATATCATCTGGTGCTTGAGTTAGCTCAGAATGGTCAACGATATACACTTCTTCGCCAGCGTAGCTGGTTTTAAATTCTGGTGCTTCGAAACCGAATTTTTCTAAAATGAAAGCTGTTTCAGGTGATAACTCACCTAAACGAGTGGCAACTGATGCTTCACCAATTTGGTTTCTTAGGTGCGCAAGTGCAATAGCACCACAAATTGAATCTGAATCTGGGATTTTGTGGCCCACAACATAAACTGGCATATATAAAGCTCTCCTTTAATTTGCCGCGATTTTAACAAAGTTTTTCACGATGCGGAAATACCAAAAGGTCGCAGATGCAAATCAATTGGTCAAAAATCACGATTTAAGCCGTTTTAACGCGTAATCAGCCGAAATAGCAAGCCATTGACGCCTACTTATTTAGACCAATCCTATAACGTGCAGTTCTCAAATGAGTTAAGAACGATACTGAAAACCGTGAATATGGCGCATTTTTAGATAAAATTGCCGTCTAGATTAGACTTCGATACCACTGAGTCCATTTTTATAGTATAAGCTTGCGTAAATTTATCTTTATCAAAATTGAGCGCCATAGCTATGTCAGACAAATTCTTCTTTAAAGGGCGTAAAACCCCAAAGCCTAAGCACGAAAGCTATGGTTACAACACTAAACGTGAAGTTAAAATCGGTACTGAAGTAAACCCTTTAGTACTTATGGTTCAAAATGCTGAGCGTGAAGCTGAAATCACCCAGTTACTCAGCGATAATGAGCTGGTGGGCTTAATTACGGTTGATGCAACCCAGGATGAAAACGTCGTTCAACTGATGGGGCTGCTCAATAAGCCACAGACAACTCGTTTTGAAAAAGTACCTAATCGTAACGACGCTTGTGTTTGTGGAAGCGGCAAGAAATATAAGAAATGTTGCGGTTAACATCGTAAAATTCAAAGCAGTGCATGTCGCACTGCTTTTTTGTATGTAATGCCCTTTCAAATCCCCTCATGCCCTTCTTCTACCCAGCGCAGATAATCAATCTAGCTTCTATTCAGTTTCTAAATCCAAATGGTTTGAGTTATAAACAGTTTTTTTACATTTTTGCCGATTCAAAAATAAAGCGTTTTTATCGATTCTGGATCAACAATAGCCAATTACATCCCACCAGCCAAAAAATCTTCCATTTAAATACAGAGACTTGCACTAAAGCCAAATACGATATCAATAAACTAAACGCCTATGCGTAATTCATAGCGTATTCATAAATGTTAATTTTAGTTACACACGTTTACACAATCATACTGTTACATTTCGCCAGTTCCATTAACATGTAGTCAAAATTCTAAATAGATTACTCATCTTTATTTTTTAAACACCAATAAAGATGGGGCATTGAGTGCAAAATTGCTTCAACAAGAGGACGTGTTTGTGGCTACTAAAAAACAGATAATTTTACCAATGGTTGTCATTGCCGTTGGCGTGGCAGGGTTTATTGGCATCTCGGCATTAAAAAAGCCCCCTGAAGAAAAGGAAAAGCTTGATACCACTCCCCTAGTATCAATTCAGTCAGTTGAAATCAACCCGATGAGTTTTGCTGTTACTTCATATGGAGTGGTGAATGCCAAGTACGAAACAGAATTGGTCTCACAAGTGAATGGTGAAATTGTTTACCTATCAGAGAAATTTGTCCGCGGTGGCTTTGTCAAAAAAGGCGATGTTCTCGCAAAAATCGACCCAAGTGATTATGAAGCTGCGCTTATTGATGCTAAAGCCAGTATGGCGTCAGCAAGAGCGACACTGGTACAAGAAAAAGCATTTGGTAAAGTGGCAGCCGAAGAATGGAAGCGCATTGAAAATGGTGTACCCACTGAGCTGAGTTTGCGTAAGCCACAGCTTGCCCAAGAAGTGGCTAAGTTAAACTCTTCGGAAGCGGGCCTAAAACGGGCTAACCGCAACCTTGAGCGTACCATCATTAAAGCCCCTTACGATGCCTTAATAGAGGCTAGAAATATTGGTTTAGGTTCTTATGTCAGCATGGGGACTCCCCTTGGTAAAGTATTGAGTACAGCGCATGCAGAAGTGCGCTTACCGATTGCCGACAAAGAGCTGCAGTTTTTAGATAGCAAAGGTAAAGGTGCTGAAGTTATGTTAACTGGTGAGTTTGCCGGACAAACAACACAGTGGCCTGCGACAATAGTGAGAAGCGAGGGCGTAATTGATAGCCGTAGCCGTATGACCTATTTAGTTGCTGAAGTGGCAGATCCTTATGGGCTTAACTCGAACAACAATGAACTGCGTTACGGCACCTATGTGACGGCCAATATTGATGGTAGCCATGCAGGTCAAGTCGCTGAAGTACCACGTCATTTGGTTATCAATAATCAAATTGCAATACTCGATGATGAAGGCAAACTTAGATATAAAGACATTACTATTTTGCGTCAAATAGGCGCTAAAGTTATTGTATCTGCGGGATTAGAAGCAGGTATGAATGTCATCACCTCAGCCCTTGATTACCCGATTGAAGGCATGCAGCTCGCCTTACCAGAAGATAAAGCCTTATCTGAGGATGAACCTACCGCTCCACAAGCTACCCAGATAGCGATGGAAGATGAGGAATAATTCATGATCGATACCAATAAAGGCATTATCGCTTGGTTTGCGCGTAACAGTGTAGCTGCTAACTTATTGATGATTATCATTATCATAGGCGGCTTACTTACCGCTAACACGATTCGTAAGCAGTTCTTCCCAGCCGTTGAGATCAATTGGTTAGAATTCAACGCGGTCTACCCCGGCGCAGCACCACAAGAGGTAGAAGAAGGGATCACCATTAAGATTGAGGAAGCACTGGAAAGTGTGCAGGGCCTTAAGCGAGTGATCACCTATTCTAACCGTAATGTCTCTTCAGGCTATTTCCGTGTAGAAGACTCTTATGATCCACAGGTGGTACTGGAGGAGGTAAAATCAGAAATTGATTCGATCTCAAGTTTCCCCGATGGCATGGAGCGCCCCAAAGTTGAGCGTATAAAACTTCGCCAAGAAGTGATGTATATGAGCCTCTATGGTGATTTATCCCAACGACAACTAAAAGACTTGGGTGAAAAAATTCACGATGAGCTTTTACAATTACCACTGGTTAATATCACGGATTTCTATGGCGGACTTGGCTATGAGATTGCCATTGAAGTCAGTAAAGATAGATTACGAGAGTTTGGTTTAAGTTTTAATGATGTCGCCGAAGCGGTTCGTGGTTATTCGCGTAACATGTCAGCTGGACAGATAAGGGCCGAGAACGGTTATATTAACTTACGCGTTCAAAATCAGGCCTATGTCGGCTATGAGTTTGAAAGCTTGCCGTTAATCACCCTTGAAGATGGTACCACTTTGCTGTTAGGCGATGTGGCAAACGTAATCGACGGTTTTGAAGAAGGTATTCAATACTCTAAATTTAACGGTAAAAACTCAGTTACTTTCTTTATTGGCGCCGCTAACGATCAGAGCTTAACCGATGTTGCTGACGTCGTTAAGGCTTACATTAGCGATAAACAGAAAGTGTTGCCTCAAGGGGTTAAATTAGAGCCTTGGGTCGATATGACCTATTACCTTGAAGGTCGCTTAAACCTCATGCTCGACAGCATGAAAAGTGGTGCCATATTAGTCTTTATATTACTAGCACTATTTTTACGAGTGAGACTGGCATTTTGGGTGATGATGGGTTTACCTGTTTGTTTCTTAGGCACCTTACTCTTTATGCCTATGGGTATGATTGATGTCACGATTAATGTCATCAGCCTATTCGCTTTCATTTTAGTGCTCGGTATTGTCGTCGATGATGCCATCGTCATGGGCGAAAGTGCTCACGCCGAATGCGAAGAAAAAGGCCAAAGCTTAGATAATGTTATTCGTGGCGTAAAGCGGGTTGCTATGCCAGCTACCTTTGGTGTGTTAACCACCATTGCAGCATTTTTACCTATTACACTCGACGACGGTCCCTCTTCTGCATTTGGCCAGGCTATCGGCTTTGTGGTGATCTTATGTCTTATCTTTTCGTTAGTAGAATCTAAGCTTATCTTGCCCGCGCATTTGGCACGTATGAAGCAAAAAACTATCGTTAAACCAGGATCAAAGAATCCGATTGACTGGCTACGTATCGTGGTTAACTTTTTACAAGGGAAAGTTGATACCGGCCTTAAAACCCTAATCACTCACTATTACCGCCCTTCTCTTGAAGTTGCTGTTAAGTATCGCTACACAGTCATTATGGTTTTCTTCAGTCTGATCCTAATTTGTGCAGGTCTTTATTCAGGTGGCTTAATTCGTTTTATTGGCCAACCTAAGATCCCGCATGACTTTCCTCGGATCACTTTTGAGATGAATATTGATGCGTCTGAAACAGCGACATTATCAGCAGCCTTATCTATTGAAGAAGCATTGAGAAACGTTGATAGCAAGCTTGAGCAACAATATGGGCAAAAGATGATATCAGACATGCAAGTCGAACTTCGTGGCCGCACGTCGGCACAAGTGATGACTAAGCTGGTTGATCCAGAAATTCGTCCAATCGATACCTTTGCGGTGGCAGAGCTATGGCGCCAGAATATGCCATTAATCCCCGGCATGAAGTCTTTTACTATCCAGGATAACCTATTTGGTGGAGGCCGCGATGATGGCGATATTAGCTTCAGACTTGAAGGTAAGGATGATGCGCAGTTAGTCGCAGCAGCAAAAGAGCTCAAAGCAAAATTGAATACCCTTAAAGGTGTGGGTGACGTTAATGACAGCCGTCAGTCCAGCGCTAAAGAGATCCAATTTGAATTAAAGCCTCTTGCTCATAGTTTAGGCTTAACGCTTGCCGATATTGCGCGTCAGGTCGGTAATAGTTTTTATGGCCTTGAAGCTCAGCGGATCTTACGTAATGGCGAAGAGATTAAAGTCATGCTGCGTTATCCTGAAGAGCAGCGTAACTCCATCGCGCAGGTATCAGATGTAAACATAAAAACTCCACAAGGGGCTGAGATCCCATTGTCTGAAGTTGCAGAAATAGTTGTAACGGATGGCGTTAACAGTATTCGCCGTGAAAATGGCAACCGAACAATTAATGTTTGGGGTTCAGTAGATGCAGATCAAGCAGAGCCCTTTAAACTTGCTAAAGATATTCGAGATAACTATTTACCAGAGTTATTAAAGAAGTATCCAAGGGTTAAGAGTGAGGTGTCTGGTAATATCCAGGAGCAACTAGATAGTGCTGATACTCAGTTACGAGACTTCTTAATCTCTATGCTGGTGATTTACAGCCTATTAGCCGTACCGTTAAAGTCATATTCTCAGCCAATCATGATCATGTCGGTGATCCCTTTTGGTGTCATTGGCTCTGTCCTTGGGCATATGCTTTTAGGACTCGATCTCAGTGCCCTTTCAGTATTTGGTATTATTGCGGCAGCAGGTGTTGTGGTGAACGACTCGCTGGTGATGGTTGATTACATCAATAAATCACGGGAATCTGGTATTGCGATGAAACTATCGGTACTCGAAGCGGGTTGTCGCCGTTTTAGAGCCATTTTATTGACCTCTCTCACGACCTTTATCGGTTTAGTGCCCATCATGACTGAAACCAGTATGCAGGCGCAGATGGTGATCCCTATGGCTGTATCATTAGCCTTTGGTGTGCTGTTTGCCACTGTTGTGACATTAGTATTAATCCCGTGCTTGTACGTGACGATTGAGGACATTAAACGATTAATTGGCAGCAAATCTCGTGTGCAAGAACCTGTTGAGCCTGAACTGCCGACCGAACATGCAGTAAATTAACTTATGAGTTAGGTTAAAAATCATCTAGAAAGTCAACAAGGGCTTCCCTCTATCTAATGAGTGGAAGCCCTTTCTTTAAATATGGCGTAGGGATAGCCGGCTTCTAACAATAGCAACCCTAGGGTTCAATATGACCTCAAGAATGCGAAAGGCCTCTGCATTTCTGCTGAGGCCTTATCTAAATGTGGTGCTGGGATAGCTGACTATTAAACAATAGGAATCCTGGGTTCTAATCAGCTTTATAACCGAAACGAAAAAAGGCTTCCATTACTGGAAGCCTTTTCTCTATATGTGGCGGAGGGATAGGGATTTGAACCCTAGATGGGCTATAAACCCATGCCGGTTTTCAAGACCGGTGCATTCGACCACTCTGCCATCCCTCCGAACGCCGCGAATAATATAGCGCTCTGTTAACCTTGTAAAGAGATAATTATCATAAATTATCTCTTTGAACAATTACCAAGCTGTTTAGCTTATTTATCATCCTGATTTATTGCGATGCGAGCAGGATCGGGCATAACAATGTTTTCGCTCACTTCTTGCCAATTATTGTGATTACGTAGCTTGTAGCCAATAAACACAATAAATGAACAGATCATGATGCCCCAACCTATCGCCACTTCACCGCTGGTTGCCCAAATGGCAACAAGACTTGAAGCGCCAAAAGATAAACTTATCTGTAAGAAGTTTTGTAAACCTGCCGCTTTTGCAGCGTTTTCAGGAAACTGCTGTAAGGCGCCATTAACCACGATGGGGTATATCGCACCATTACATGCAGCAAGAACAGAGAACACAGCTAGCAGTGGGAATACTGACAAGCCTGTAATCAAAATAGTCACTACAACGATGGCAAGTGAACATAAGCCAAATACTGATAACAATACTGTTAGCGCTTTTTCGGCACCGACTTTACGAATAAGCGTCTTGCTTGCATAGCCGCCTAAAACGAACATGATAGTTTGTGGAATAAAGCTCAAACCGATCGCTGTAGCATCGAATCCATGCTGCTCCATAACCATAGGCCAAACAGTTAGGTATGAGAAGAATGCACCAGAACAAGCACCAAAAATAACAACATTGCCTAAATATTTGGTGTTCTTAAAAATTTTAAGGTAACTGATCTCTTTCTTTTCATGATTTACCGCTTTGGTTTCACCTGGCACAAACCAAACTGTCAATAAAATCATGGCGACTGACATACACGTCAGAGTAACGAAAATGCTTTCCCAGCCCATTGATTCCAGAATGAATGCACCTAAAATTGGGGCTAATGCTGGCGATAACGCCACAAGCGGCATAATGTTTGAAAAAACACTTTGTGCCTTTGAAGCATCATACTTCTCAATCACAATGGCTTGCCAGATCACACCTGCAGAACAAGCACCCAACGCTTGCATAAATCGTGATATGTTAAATACTAACATTGAGTCACTAACAGATAGTGAAAAGCTCGCAACCGAAAATAATACTAATCCAAAAATGAGTGAGTTACGCTTACCAAAGCGCTCTACTAATGGACCATATAATAATTGACCCAGTGCCAAGCCCGCTAAAAAGAAGGTCAAAGACATCGCGACTTGTGATGGCGAGGTTGCCATTGAGTCTTCAATTGCTTTGAACGCAGGTAAGTACATGTCGGTTGCAATAAAACCTAACATACTTAGTAACGCAAGGTAGGCTAAAAACACATAGTATTTAACATTCATTAGAGGTTTCATAAGTAAAATTTTAAATGGTAATTTAATAATGGCGCGCAGTGTAAACACTTGCTAAACCCCTGTGAAACGTTTATTTTTCACATTAGCCATCAAAAAAACTCACAGTAGGATGTGACCTATGCTTTCAGAACAATCTCTTCAGCTCATTGACATGGTAGCCCGTGTAGGTAGCTTTACCGCTGCAGCCAATAAATTACACAAAGTTCCTTCCGCCGTAAGCTATGCGGTTAAACAAATTGAGGAAGAGTTAGGGGTTGTCTTGTTTATTAGGCACCATAGAAGTGTGAGCTTAACCCCTGCAGGAGAGCACTTTGTTAAACAAGCAAGAAGCTTACTCACCGATTTAGACGTGATGAAAGCCGATACGATTCGGGTCGCAAATGGTTGGCAACCCACCCTGTCTATTGCCCTCGACAACATTGTTAGGGCCGACAAAATAAGTAATTTAATCGCCGACTTTTACCGTACATTTGATAATGTCGAGCTGATTATCCGCATCGAAGTGTTTAATGGTGTTTGGGAGTCAATTGCAACGGGACGAAGTGATATTGCAATCGGTGCAACAACAGCTATACCTGTCGGTGGAGACTTCCATTTTAGGGACATGGGAGAAATTGAATGGAATTTTCTTGTTGGCAAAAACCACCCGCTGGCCAATATTGATAGACCGTTAAGTGACGATGAATTAAGGCAATACCCTTCTATATGTCTTGAAGACACTTCACGTGAAATCCCCAAAAGGATGACCTGGTTACTTGAGAATCAAAGACGTCTTGTTGTACCTGATTGGATCCGCGCGATTAATTGTTTTAGAGAGGGTCTTGGTATTGGTTATATGCCCGCGCATTTTGCATTCCCGTTTATCAAAACAGGCGCGCTTATTGAAAAACAACTTGAACGCCCAAAGCTTACCAGCCCTTGTTGTTTAGCCTGGAACGCCACTAATCAATCGCCAGCCATGGCCTGGGTACTTAATTATTTAGGTGATAGTGAAAAATTACATAAGGATTGGCTCGATTAACTAAGCTTAACTTGAGGTCTTTTATGCGCTAAGCGCTTTATACCTTGTTGTGCCTGCTGTATGATTCAATAACTTAACGAGCGATAGGTTCTCATTTTGACTGTGAGGGAACTCCTTGTTTAACTCATGTTCAAATAGATAGCTTTACATTTTGTCTTCGGAGAAAGATATGAAAGATATGACACAACAAACCGCGTATAGCAGTACTACCGTTGAGGTAAATAAACTGCTTAAAAATACGTATATGCTGCTCTCTATGACCTTAGCTTTTTCTGCAGTGTGCGCAGGTTTGGCGATGGCATTAGCAATCAGCCCATTAATGTCTATTGGACTATCACTTGGTAGTTTAGTGCTTTTATTTGTAACACTAAGAAAAGCTGACTCTAGTGCGGGTCTATTCTGGGTGTTTGCTTTTACAGGTATGCAAGGTGCATCGCTAGGTTATATCCTTAATCATTACGCAGGTATGGCCAACGGCCCACAATTGATCATGCAAGCATTGGGATTAACCTCAGTAATCTTCATCACCCTTTCAGGTTATGCTGTTACGACTAAGAAAGATTTCTCTTTCATGCGTGGTTTCCTTATTGCCGGTCTTGTTATCATGGTCGTAGGCCTTCTCGTTAACCTATTCCTAGGTAACGGCATGGTGTTTATGGCGCTTAACGCCGGTATCGCATTATTAATGACAGGCTTCATTCTTTACGATACAAGCAAAATCGTTAACGGTGGCGAAACTAACTACATTCGCGCGACAATCTCTTTGTACTTAGATTTCTTGAACCTTTTCATTGCTCTACTACATTTAATGGGTATTGGCGGCGATGACTAATACCAATTAAATTTAATTGAGTTAAAATGGTCCTATTACAGGGCCATTTTTTTTATCATGAGCAAATTTATTATCCAAGTTAACTCAGCAGCTTACGGCAGCGCCTCGAGTTACAGTGCCTATCGGTTCGCTAAAGCGGCTGTTGATAGCGGCCATATTGTCGAAAAGATTTTCTTCTACCAAGATGGCGTTCTTAATACTAATCACCTTAATAGTCCGGCTAGTGACGAGTTTGATCTAAAGCAAGCATGGATTGACTTGCATGAGCAGCACGGTGTCGCTTTGGTCAATTGTGTATCTGCTGCGCTGCGCCGTGGTGTATTATCTGAGTCTGAGGCTAAAGAAAACCGCTTAGAGCATTGGAATATGCAAGCTCCATTTACTATGGGTGGTTTGGGTGAGTTAGTTACCGGTATTGAGAAAGCTAACAGACTTATCTGTTTTTAGGAGCATGCATGAAGAAACTTTGTATTATCTTTAGACAGGCTCCTCACGGTACAGCACACGGCCGAGAAGGTCTTGATCTGTCATTGTTAAGTGCCAGTTTTGAACAAGAAGTTAGCCTTATATTTACCGATGAAGGCCTGTTAACATTATTAAAAAACCAAGATCCTGAATCTATTGGTTGTAAAGACTATATAGCGACACTCGGTGCACTCCCCCTTTACGATATAGACACTGTATTAGTATGCCAAGAGTCGATGCACGAATTGGGTTTGCTTGAAACAGATTTTCGAATTACAGCTTCTATTTCAACTGCCATAGAGATTTCCACTCATTTAGCCGGTGTCGATGAGGTAATTGTTTTCTGATGATATTACATCTAATACAGCACTCTCCTGACCAGAGTGCATCACTAAAAACATGCTTACGTTATGCAACTAAAGAAGATTGCATCTTATTGTCAGGCAACGGTGTCAACAGTTTGCTCAAACAAGCGTGGCGAGCACAATTATCTGAGTATAGATGTGTTGCTTTGCAAGAAGATGTCGATGCTCGGGGCCTTACTCGCTTTTTAAAAGAGATAGAGCTGATAAACTACAACGAATTTGTGGCGCTTAGTCTAACGCACGATAAAGTAATTAGTTGGTAAAATGATAGAATTTAATGGAAAGCAGATAGACACCGATCCGCAAGGCTATTTAAAGTCGGTAAGTGACTGGACTCCAGAATTGGCGCTAGTCATTGCAGAGGAAGAAAAGATAGCGCTCACTGATGCACATTGGGAAGTGATTAACTTTGTCCGAGAATTTTACCTCGAGTTTAAGACTAGCCCTGCTATAAGGGTATTAGTCAAAGCAATAGGCCTTAAGCTTGGAGCTGACAAGGGAAACTCTAAGTATCTCTATACCCTGTTCCCCGTTGGTCCCGCCAAGCAGGCAACCAAAATAGCCGGCCTACCGAAACCCGCTAAATGCATTTAATCTCAATCTTTATAAGGCCCTACTCGTTAGGGCTTTTTTAGGCCTATTTAATACAGGTTTGGTTATTTATTCTTTATAAGAAGGCTGTGTCCTGGCCTGTACTGCTTTATAAAAAGAGCAGCCCGGCCTACTTTATTGAAATTGAGTGGATCTCGTATCAAAATAAATCGCTTGTCGCTTGATGCATGTTTCAGAGTGATTTACTGAAGCTAAAATTTAAACGTAAAAAAAACCAGCTCAATGGCTGGTTTAGTCACTCTTCATATGAATATGGTACACTTACCAGACCTGCTCTATCAAATGAGAGGCACGCTTATTCAGCGAGGCATCTCTTATACCAATCTAAGTAAAAATATGATCTAATTGCATTCATCGTATTCTCTTCATTTGTGGTTATGGATAACTTTAA
>NZ_JBRIMB010000069.1:0-20702 GCF_052977265.1 Shewanella sp. 0m-8
CATGACACCAACAGCGGCCGAAATGGCTGCGTAAATACGCATCCCCTGTTGGTGTACAGTTTTAGTTGACCACATCATTAGACTATTTCGAATAAGCATAAGGCCCGTATCTAATGCATGTAACTTCGTCGGGGCGGCTCGGGAGATGCAAGAGGGGGAAGCTGTTGTCCCCCTTTTGCCCGAGTGTGAGCTGGAAGCTCACGACCTTTATCAAGAGTGACGCAGTCCCATAATGCTAACTGTTAGACGCAGTCTAACTTATAAGTCAGGCGCAGCCTGATGCCTCACAAAACTTGACCTCGATATCAAGTTAGATATCAAACCTCTCATAATGGTACCAAGCCGTAACTTGGCCAAACAACGGAATGATCCACACCGCCGTCTTGTGATCTTGATGAATTCGAATGAAATACAACTCTTCATCCTTAATATCGCGCTTTCTCAAATCGCGATAAAAACGCACCGCCGAGTCATTAAGTTTATCTGGCTTAATCAAGTCTTTCTGCTCGACTTTAACCTGGAATATATCAGCCTTAAGGCCGCCAATCATGCCTGAATATTGCTTAAACTTGCCTCGCACCTTGTACTTAATCGGTGTGGTTAAGCAATCTTGGTCGGTAATACAGGTCGAAGAGTAAAACTCACCGGTATCGTCCGAGTCATAGATCAGTGACATATTAATATCGGCGCGGATTAGCAGCTCATCTTTAACCGGGAAATATACATCCGCTTGGTAGTTATGCTCTAAAAAAGCGCCGCTAGTATCAGTGCTCTCAGGCAACATAACCCGGTTATAGCGAATACGTTGCTCCATGGCGCTCGACAGATCTACAAATTTTTGCAAGTTTAATTCTGCAGGTTCGGAGTCGACCGACGTGATGTTAATTAGGCCCTTACCCGCGCATTGTTCTTTATCATTACCCGGACAAAGTGCCATCGAATAGTTGGCACCATCGGTGGCTGCGAAGGCATTAAAATCATCATGACAAGTTAAAAAACTGGTGTCTGGCAGTAAGTGCTTTTCCCACATAAATGGATGCAGATGCGGCGCATTATCTTTATATAACAGCTGAGCACTGCCCTTTAAGCCGCCCACCTGCAACTCAAATTGCTCATCGCTACTCCAGCGTGACAGGTTCTGCTTTACCTTGTGATAATCACTGAAGTACCAGGCAAGAATAATTAACAGCAACGCGATTACGATGCCTGAAATTTTAACCAGTAAAGACACATCGAAAAATGCGGCGCGCATCGATTCAGCATCATTGACTGCTAGCATCTTCACATGGGATTGGGTCGATATATGCAGTTGATAACCACGACGAGCAATGGTTTTTAATTGGATCTCACGATAAGCATCGAGCTTTTTACGCAAGGTGCTAATACATTGAGTTAACGAGGTCACCGCGACGACGCGATCGGGCCAGCCAGCGCTAAGAAGCTCTTCTTTTGAGCAAACGGGATTTGAAGACAATAACAGGCGGTGTAGTACAGCAGATTCTGAGAAAGTTAAACCGACCGTCTTACCGCTCACATGATCAACTAACTGGTTCGCTTCTGTATCTAACTCCAAATAAGGAGTAATTTTCAACACAATGTACCTCTACTACTTATCAGGAGTAATTGATAGATATAAATATTTCGACTCGCGAAGTTTACAGTTAACTACTTAAGCGGAATGTGATTATTGGCTCAAATTAGTCGAGGTAAGTAAGCCAATAGTCGCTAACGCTCACAAATTTAGCGCTTAGCTAACTTACCTCTTTAGATATATACCCAAGTAACTTCAAGATGCTCGATTCAGCAAGTCGAGAAGTAACAGAGTTCAAGGCATGAAATTGATGGGCTAGTTATTCAGAGGCTTTAATCCCATTAAAGCGGCTTACGCTTGAAGATTTGATGCGAAAGCCCCGTCAATGACACTATCCACAATAGCAATAGTGCGTACATGCTAGGTAAACCCCAATCGGTTGTCGCTATCATGGCTAAACTGCCGCTGGCACTGCTTCCATCAATCGCGACTAGGTTAATCGCTCGATAAAGATCCGTCGGGCTCATGGCAATGAGGGTGTTGATGACATATTGGTTCGCGAATGAAAAGTCTGACACTAAAATAGTCAGTAGTAACAGATCATAGATAAGGACAAATAAAAACCAAATTAGCAGTAAACCGCCAATCGCCTTGGCTTTTTCGGTGCTTTTAAGGCTGACAATATAGCTGATTAAAATAAAGGTCAGTGCTAACAGGTTGCTACTTATTAAGAACTGCACAAAGGCGCTGATTAGCTCCCCCTTGTGGTAATGGTCGCCTAACAGCATTAATAGTACCGCCGTTAAACCAAAAGCAGCGCCAGTGGCAACAAACATCACCGTCACATGGCCGAGCAACTTACCAAATAGAATTTGCATCCGCGTGAGTGGGTAGGAAAGTAGCAACAATAAGGTACCGGACTCGTCCTCACCAACAAAGCTGTCATAGCTGAGCAATATCGCTGCCAATGGAATAATAAAGACCGAAATGGTCGATAAGCTGGTCATCAAACTATTGAGCTCTGGAAGATACAAACTTCCCGTCACCGCACTACCAGCAAAGCTGACACTTAAAGACAAGACTAAAAACATGCTGCCCATAAAAGCAAGCCAACGATTGCGCGAACTGTCGCAGATCTCTTTATAGGCGATAATGAGGATCGGCGAGGTAAGTTTATTGATATACATGTTATGACTGCTCTGCTGCGGAGCGTAAAGACTGCCCCATTAAATCGTGGTAAATGTCTTCAAGCCGTGGCTCTTTAATTTCAAAATTAAATATTTGGCATTGCGAGACTAAGTGCTTAATGATGTCGGCTTTGTGCTCAGCGTTAAAACGCAGTAAACCGTCTTGATAATATTGCTGCAGATAAGCATTGCTCTTCACTCTGTCATTCAGCTCACTGAAGTTGATACTGCTTTTTAAGCCGCTATTCATACTCAGCTGGGCACATGTCCCTATCGCTCGACACTTGCCCTTGGCCATGATCAATGCGGTATCAAGATGAGATTCCACTAACGACAGTTCGTGGGTCGAAATCACCACCGCGCAACCCGTTTGCTTTAACTGATTTATTTTGCCGTATAGGAACTGCGACGCTTGCGGGTCTAACCCCACCGTTGGCTCATCAAGTAATAATATTTTAGGCTCTGATAAAATGGCCTGCGCCACACCTAGGCGCTGTTTCATACCTTTTGAGTAAGTTTTTAGCTGGCGCTGCTGGGCATATTCAAGGCCAAATTCTTCAATCAGCGACTCGACGCGAGCCATGCCAATGCCCTTTAGTGCCGCAAAGTAACATAGGACTTCACGGCCGCTGAGTTTGTCATAGAAGCTAACATCCTCAGGCAGGTAACCTAAGTTAACGTTATGCTTTCGATGGTTTGACTGAGCTGCTTGGCCCATGATATTAACCGCGCCACTGGTAGGGGGAATCAAACCAAGAATGATTTTTATCAGACTCGATTTACCCGCACCGTTATGGCCTAACAGCGCCATAGTTTGCCCGGCCTTAACGTCAAAGCTGACATGACTTAATGCGGTGAACTCATGATATTTTAGGCTAACATCGGTTAGTTTTATCGAAGGGGGAAGCATTATGCTCTCTGTCTTATCTTGTTCAATTGGCAAATTAACTGCGCTGCAATGACCCATGGTTATTGCTCCATGTGAGGCGTTAATAATGGAAAGCTGTCTACGATGCCTGTTGCTGGACCAAACTCAAATTGACCTTGTACCCAGCGAAGCACTGCAACAACAGGGCTATTCATTAAGAATCGCGCTTCAGGATAGAGCCAAAACAGTTTGTCGAGATTGTCGTTAGGGTGGTACGGTTTATCGGCAATGCCATCATGGTTAGTATCCCAGCCCATATGGCCACTCCAATAGTTACCCTGCCCTTCATGGCTCCACTCTAACAGCGAGTCGCCGACATATTTAACTTGTATATTATTATTCACAAACTGGTTGCCATAGACTTTATTGCCTTCGCCGCCCATGGCCATATAGATGCCGATATCGTTGTTTGCAAACAGGTTATGGGTCACTTCGTTGTCGCGAGCACCGTAAATAAAGATCCCTTTACCTTCGTTACCTAGCTCAGGCGTTCCTTGTGGGTTGTGAGCTAACGACGCGCGGTTATTAGTCACAATGCAGTAATTGCTGATATTGAGCAGCACACCAAAATCAATCGCATTGGAGACCTGGTTTTGATGCAGATTAACAAACTTTGAACTCATGATGGCGTAACCACCGTCAACGTTATTAACCTCGTTGCCATAGGCCTCATCATGTTGGGTATACATGTAGTGAATACCGTATTGCTGCGAGTGAAAACGGTTATCGAACACTAGGCTATTGGTACTGGTTTCGAGGTAAACTCCATCTCTCACATAGGAAATTTTGTTGTCATGTACCACTGGTGAGTCGACCCCTTTTAGGTAAACACCGTCACCTCGGTCGAGTTTGTACAACTCTGGGTTGCCTGAAATCATATTATTTGCCACCGTAATATGATTTGAGTTTTCTGAGTAAATGCCAAAGCCATCGCCATTGAGACGGCTTGATTCGATTCGTACATGATTAGCGTTATCTTGCACAAAAACACCAGAGTCACGCTCGTACAGATCGGCGCCCCAATTTTGGATCTGCACATTAGAGATGTGTACATTTGAGCTAAAGATCCCCAGAGCCGTGCCACGGTGCTCTGCATCAATAATCGCGCCCAGCTCACCCGTAAGATGAATAGGCTGATGGATCTCAAACTGGCCTAGGTAAGTGCCCGCTTTAAGTAAAACGGTGTCACCCGCAGCCACGCTTTTTAGTCGCTGAGTTAGCATTTCAGCATTGGCGACCGAATACGTGGCAGCAACACAGGCAGGGCTAGCAAGTGCTGCAAACCATACGTTTATCAGGAGGCATTTAGCACAGCGATGTAATCGCTTTAACATTCGCTTTTGGGTGACTGCTTTCATAATTAACTTCAAAAAGTAAGTAAACACTTACCAGTGATTCTAAGTAAAGCGGATGATTTACTCGCCCGCTAATAACTGGATATCAATCTTGTCGTAAGGCAATACAGCCCCACCAAACTCTTTGGCAAAGTTGACCGCATCTGCCTGGTGCTTAAAGCTGGCTACAGCTGGACCCATCACGGCTTTTTTTATCGTACCGTATACATACCAGGCCGTTTTCGCGTCGGTAAAGCTGCTATCTTGTGGTTTTTCCCAGTCGGTGTTGCCAGCATCATGGACAAATAGCGCTTCAATTTGACGTTTATTTTCGCTCTGTAAGGCAAAGTTAAACATGTCGCGAGTCGAGCAGAACTTAGGCACGATTGTTTGGCCTTTAAGGTGGATTTGGCCTTTGGGTCCTGGGTATTTGGTGATCATCATGCCGCACAGGTGGCAGCGGTCATGTTCATGGATCGCCTCTGCAGTATATTGGGTTGCATCCGCGCTACTTTCGCTGCACGCACTGAGTAGAGGTAAAAGAAATAGTAAACAGATTAACTTTTTCATGATATTTCCAAATCACTGTGCTTTCAGGCTACCCCTTCAATTGCCTTGCAGGGGCGACATCAAAGGGCTAGCTTACTCACAGCTAGTCTAATTTATGGCTGTAATAATGAAGCGAATAGATCACTAAGCACCCATAGGGAAAGCGCTCAAAGACTTGCGGCTTCTTTACCACAACCACTACGACTAACATTATTTGTATTGAGTTAGGGGTCACTCACTCCCGCGCTAAGCTAAGCACTAAAGGCTCAGCTCAAGCGCACTGAAGAGTCAGTGACCGCAAACTCGCTACTCACTTTCGTCTATAAAATCGAGGCACCTGTTAAGTCGGGGAAACTTATACGGCTATCGAATTCATTCGACTAGATGGCATTTAGCTGACCTGCGTAAATAACAAACATACGCAGACACATCATGCCAACTACTGCACACATGCCTGACATGTAAAACGCTTTAGCTGAATGGCTAAAGGCCTTACCTGTGGCGAAGTTAAGCAATAGAGGACCCACAAAACCGATACCCACAACACCAATCCAGAACACGTTCGCCCAGATACCGGTATGGAAACCAGCAAATGCAGCTTGTGCACCTTCATTACCTGTAGCCAAAGACATGATAATCATGAATAGGAACAGAGCTTCGGCTGCCATAACTGGCCATTCAAAGCCATGCAATGTGTGCATGTCTTTGCTGTGTAAGTCTTCTTTGAATACTGATACTGCAATCATTTTGGCAGCAGCGGCACCCGCAGAAAGGCCTGACGCAACAAATAGCGCTGGCAATACTGAAGTATTGATTATTGGGAAACGGATTAGTGCAGAGATCAAGAAGCCGGTGTAAGCACACACTGACATAGCAAGTACCAGGACTAGCTTTTCAGATGGTGCGCGAATACCGCGTAACTTGTCGATGATTGGTAGTAAGAAGTTCAAAGGCTTGTAGGCTTTGATCTCTTCTTCCATCGCAAACAAGGTCACTAACGCGACTAGCGGAATATAGGCAGATAGTGCAATAACACCCACTGACATCACTGAGTTTAGGTTGTAGAACACCAAGATTCGCCAGAAGAACAGCGGATTGGTTAAGTCTAAAACCAAGCACAGCATACCTAGTGCAATCGTGACTAAAGAAACTAAAGATGCCGCCTTTAAGAAAGGCGTGTTTTCAGTTTGTTTTTTATAGAAACGAATGAACAGAGCAACCGATAGTGCGCCGCCAGAGATACCAGCAAAGAACAGGTAAACCGCAATTGGCCAAGGCCAAGCGATGCCTTGTGACAGGCCCATGGTAAATTCAATATTACCGTCCATGACTATACTCCTAACTTCACAATAGGGATGTAGCGCAAGCTAGGTTCAGTACCGAAGCCCGGCTTAATACGCACCGAGTCCTTCACTGCTAATAACTTACTCACATATGAAGTTGAGTCGTTTGCATCACCAAAAATCAACGCATCGTAACGGCACTGCTGCACACAAGCAGGTAGCTCGCCAATGGCAAGTTTGCTGTTTAGACAGAAGTCACAGTTATCGGCTACGTCAGTTTCTTTGTTGATAAAACGTGCGTCATACGGGCAAGCACCAATACAGTACTTACAGCCAGCACATTTAGACGCGTCCATCGTCACAATGCCTGTCTTCTCGTCGCGGTGAGCCGCGCCAGTAGGACAAACAGTGACGCAAGGTGCGTTCTTACATTGCTGACATGAAACACGGACAAACTTACGCTGACAACCACAGTCATTTGTTTTGCCACAGTGTGGACAAGGCTGACCTTCAACGGCGCTCGATTGCTCTTCCATTAACAGGCGAGATTTACCTTCAGGTAAGTGGTTAGCTTTGTTACAAGCATCCTTACACTCACCGCAACCAACACATTTGTTTTGGTCGAAAACCATAACGTAGTGAGGCTTGTTGGTATCTTCCTTGTCTTTGACCGAGCTACACCCTAGCGGTGCCAATATCAAAGAGCTGGCTCCTAGACCTTTCAGGAACCTCCGTCTCTCTAGATTTTCACTCACAGCATCCTCCGATTATCGGTTTAACACCGACACGTAATTTTTATATTTAATATTTTTGCTAGTACGTTTATTTGGGGTTATTAACCACTAGGATTTAACTTGCGTTAATTTGCCCTTAGACTTGTCGATGGCGAATTGAATTGCACCACGATTAAACGCTTGCACTTTATTGGTTAAAACAATATTCCAGTTATCAATCGCCTTTTGATAATTACCGTTAAGGTAAGCATCATTAGCCATTAATAATCGGGTATGTAATTCTTCGTGATGTAGAGTTAGCGCCCTCGCGATCACTAAAGAAGTGTCCATGTTGATAACGCGGTCATCGCGGTAGTACATAGACGTTGCTTTAAGCCCTAACGCTTCAGTGTTTTCGGCGTCTATCGCCAATAGTTGGTCTAAGGTTCCTAGCGCGTCGTTGTATAAGCCACCGTCAACATATGACTGGGCTAGCCCTAATAGCACTAGTGGATCACCGGGGTTTTCTATTGCGAGTTTCTGGCCTTTGTTAATATCTGCAACGAGCAAATAATCAATATTGTAATCAACCTTGGCTGAGTCCAAATTCTGATAACTGCCAACTGTTAAATAAAGTAAAGCTGAAACACTAATAAGAAAGAAACCAATGGTTCCAAAGTAATAATTATTGTTTTGATTAACCTCAACTGAGTCGAAGTTAATCGTAGAGCCAAAAAAGTGCCCAACATCTGATTCAAGTTCGCTGACTTTTTTGTCGTACCTTAAATGGTGACAAAAAAGGAACGCTGCCGAACAGAATAAAATAATGAGGATACTAATAAGTACAGTGTTCATTTTGGCTCTATATCAATAATTAATATCAAATTTATTTGTGTGGATTGGCGCCCATAGAGCCGCCCATCATGCCACCCATACCCATGCCACTCAGTCCCATGCCGTGAGCGCCTTCACCAGGTGCTTCAACTTTGACAAGTTCAACTTCAAATACCAAAGTCGAATGCGGCTGGATCATGCCAACAACACGGTCGCCGTAAGCAAGTGCAGGTGGAATCGTTAACTTAAATTTTGACCCTTGAGGCATCAAAGCAAGGGCTTCTTGCCAGCCTTCAATTACGGTAACTAAAGAGAAACGGTTAGGCTCGTCGCGATCATAAGTGCTGTCAAACTCAGTGCCATCAATCAAGGTGCCTTTGTAGTGCACAGTAACCACGTCATTGCCCGCTGGCATTGCGCCGTCACCCATGGTGATCACTTCATACTGCAACCCAGACTCAGTCTGTTTAACGTCGCTGTTTTTAGCGTTTTCAGCCATGAAAGCAACACCTGCTGCCAAGTTCTTAGCAGTCAGAGCATCTAACTTGACTTGCTTAGCTGCATTGAGCGTTTCAGCACGTTGGTTTAGGTAAGTCACAATTTCCTCTTTAGACATTTTTGTCTCATCTTTCAAAGCGTCGAGTAAACCGTTAACCACCTGAGCCATATCCACTTCAGCGCCTAACTGAGATTGGCCATATACCTGACTAGAGATATGGTGGCCAAATGATGCACCTATGCTGTACGATTCCTTTTCAACGTCAGTGGTCAAATCGCTATTAGCGAAACATGACACAGATACTGATAGGGTTAGACAAGACACAACGGCCAAGACACTTTTTTTAAGCTTTTTCATACAATCAATCTCACTAAAAAATAAATTTACATAATCCGTTATGGCTTTTCTGTTACTCGATTAGCTAAACGCCAGCCATATATTCCATCTGGCATCTGAAGCACCTGGGTGTAACCCAGTTTCATCACATGTCGAGCAGCAATTTCACTGGCATTACAAAGACGGTTTGCACAGTAGAAAACCATGAGTGCGTCTTTGTTTTTTGGCAGCAAGTCTTTCCAATTTTTTACGTTGAAATAAACAGCGCCTGGAATGAATCCTTCTGCCCATAATTCCAATGTGTTGACATCAAAGAAGTAAACTCCCTCTTTGCCCACTAAGGTTTGTGCTTCCATCATGGTGATCGTATTAAGCGGCTCATCATAATATGTAGCAGGGCCCATCTCTTGGCCACCACCGGCATAACTGCCCGCTGATAGCATTGATAACAAGACGGTGAAAACGACACTTCCCAGTACTCTATTCATATTTTCTCTCTTTGTTACCTCAACCTAAGCGTGCCTAGGTTGAGGTCGGTATAAACTCAATTACATTTATTTAGCGCTGTAACCAACACCGTCAAGAATGTTTTGAGCTTGGGTAACATAAGTTAGTGCTGCGTCTAGACGCTTCTGGCTGTAACGGAAGCCATGAACACCCCATGAGCCATCTTTCTTAATTAGCTCAATCGTTTCTTGTGCTTTCTCAGCTAGCATTAGGACTTCAGTCTTGTCTGCAGTAGACAACTTAGTCACTTCTAGTAGCATGTCGATACGCTCAAGAGCTTGTTCAACTTCGGCGTAAACCGCTTTAACAGGCTTTTGCATCTTCATCACTTCGCCGTAGATTTCCATCTGGTCGTCGTAATGTAGGCCCGTTTCTAGCTCAGACTGGAATGGGCTGTGACAACCCTTGTTGTCCACTACGTCTTTGTCAGAAATCGCGGTACGAGCACAAGTCCACATTAAGTCTAAGTAGTTGTGACCGTCTTCGTTCTTAGCAACTGTCCAGCCTTTCACGCTTGAATCACGTGGTTGACCTTCAGGTGGGTTAAGTGTCTTACGCTCTGGGTCGATATCAATCTTCCACATGTGTGTACGACGAACGGCGTCAAAACCTGCGCTGTCTGGGAACTGAATCGCAGCGAAGTTTTCACAACTACCCATGTTTGGCATGTGACAGCTTTGACAAGTTTGGTTGCTGTGCGTGTCAGTGTTGTCAGCAATCGTTGCTTGCGCTTCGTGACAGTCAACACAGTCTTTCTTCAGCTTTGGCGTAGAGAAACCAGATAGGAAATCGCCGTCAGTTACTTCATGTGGATCGTGACAAGTTGTACAACGCATGCCTTTCTCGTAGTGAGCAGAAGCAAACATTTGCGAGCCTTCAGTACCACAAGATGGACAAGCAGACTTCATGTATACGCCAAATGCGTATTCCATTTTCTCTTGTGCTTGCTCTGTATCAGCTAGTGCGTCAACGAAGAAGAAGCGCTGGTGACAACGTTCACAGTTAGACTGCATACCGCCAGTACCGCCATCTAAGTGACCGCCCGCGCCATGACACTCTTCACAAGCAATACCTTTAGAGATAGTGTGCTCTTGAAGCTTCTTAGCATCGCCAAGAGCATCAAAGAACTCTTGCTGGTTTTGGAAGTCAAACTTGTACGTGTGGCACATTTCACAGTAAGAGCTACCTGGCTGGAATAGCATCTCTTTTTCGTACTTAGCACCGTATGAAGTCATACCCCATTTGTGCGAACCTGTATCACCAAATTCTTCAAGTGTTACTGGGAACTCTGGAATGGCTTTATTAATTTTCTTAGCCATTTCTGGCGTTAACCACTCAGCCCAACCACGTGAGAACTGGTTACCACCAGCAACCATTTTACCGGTGCCTTCAGATAACAAACCGTCACGAACGTGGTAAGTACCGCGTACTAACCATGAATCTAGGAAACCGTACTTAGTACGTGGTGTACCGATAATCGCGTAAACGTCGTTTGCACGAACACCGTCTGGTAGCATTGACGCTTCGCTGCCGTATAGTGGCGCGTTTAAGTCGCCGTTTGGTACTTCTTTATCGGTAATTTCACTTGGGAAACGTACTACGTTAGCGTGACGCGAACGTTGCCATTTCTCATATTGAGTCGCGTGACATTCTGCACACTTCTCTGGACCTACAAAGTTGTTTGGGAAATCCAAAGTAGACTTAGCACCAAGGCGGTACTGAACTGCACTTGGACGACCTACACGCTTGCTGTATGCCTGGCTTCCGCCAGTATCTAAATACTCTTCACCACGGTCACTAATATGGTAATCACCAATTAAGTTACCTTCTTCTTGATATTTGAACATTGGATGGTTTTGAAATAAGAAATCAAACAACTCATCTTCTTGAACAATATAATCGTGCAGTGATTTAACACCTGTTCTTTCTTCTGTACCAGCATAGTTTGCGATTGCATTCTTAGCCGATGCACCCATTTCTGGGATGCTATTGTATTTATCACCAGCAGCACTAGCGTTACCTATTGCGCCGAAACAAAACAGCACACTTGCGGCTGCTTTAAGTTTCCAACTTTTCATCATCACTCCTAGATATATCTAGTTATAGTATTTTCATCATCATTCAACTAAGTCACTCTCTTGTTAACTGAACAACTGAACAATTGAGTTGACGCTATTTTCCACATCTTTTTTGCGAAAAACATGCGTCACAGCAAGAAATGAGATCTAGAAAAGCGCAGATAGTAAAAAAACCAGTGAAAACACATTATATACAACAACTTAAATAAACCTACCGAGTGTGTTTTTCATTTGTAATAGCATTTTTTGATATCTAAAAGAACCTAAAAAAAGCGCCTTTAGACGTGAAAAAATATCACTGCGTAGCTGGAGTGCAATAAAGGTTAGAGAGGTCACAAAACACTTCACTAATATACCCTACCCTTAGCCTTAACGGCCTGTTTAAGGCTTTGCTTGAATAGTTGCACATAAAGTAGTGAATTAATGAAAAGTAAGAATAGCTATATAACAACGGCTAGAAACTAATATTAAACCACACAGAAAAATCATTAATAAAAGAATATAACCAACCCAATAATTTATTAGAACATAGAGAATATAATTAAGATGATCCCAGAACTCGGACTTATTTTTCTAATAATTAGCACTGTGTCGGCCTTGTTGCTTTCATTTATCCCTCTTTATGCTTCTTATACCAAAAATAGCTACCTGTTTAGCTATGTAAAGTCATTAACAGCATTAATGACCGTTACCATTAGCGCCTCTATTTTGTGTTTATTGATCTCTTTCCTGCTTGATGACTTTTCAGTGGCCTATGTTGCCAATCATTCCAATACTCAATTAGCGACCTTATATAAAGTGGCCGCGGTGTGGGGCAGCCATGAGGGTTCCATGTTGTTTTGGGTGGTATCCATCGCGATTTGGGGTTGTTTAATCGTGTTTTCATCGCGCTATCAAGACCCACTGTTTATTGGCCGCATGATTGCTATATTGGCGTTTGTGATTGCAGGCTTTAACTTGTTTATGCTGTTTACCTCTAATCCTTTTGCCCGCTTGCTACCTAACTTTCCAATTGAGGGTCGCGACCTTAACCCCATTTTGCAAGACATAGGGCTTATCTTCCATCCACCTATGCTGTTTTTAGGCTACGTGGGGTTAACTGTTACTTTTGCTGCGGCGATTGCGGCTTTGCTTGGCGGCCAATTTACTCAACAGCACGCCAGTTATCTGCGCCCTTGGGCGCTCATGGCGTGGGTATTCTTAACGGGCGGTAATGCCTTTGGTTCATGGTGGGCTTATAACGAGCTTGGCTGGGGCGGATGGTGGTTCTGGGATCCGGTAGAAAACGCCTCGTTTATTCCTTGGCTGGTAGCCACCGCCCTGCTGCACAGTGTCGTACTGAGCCAGCAACGTAGCAGCTTTAAAATAGCCACCTTATTACTGTGTTTATTGGCGTTCTCTTTGAGTTTACTCGGCACCTTCTTGGTGCGCTCTGGCATTGTGCAGTCGGTGCATGCTTTTGCCTCAGATCCCACTCGCGGCATGTCGATTCTATTCCTGCTTGGGGTATTCGTGTGTGGCGCGCTTACCCTGTTTGCCCTAAAAGCCAACCAGATAAAATCCAAGTCGGAATTTGCGCTACTATCGCGCGACACCATAATGCTGCTGGGTAATATCGTATTAGTGGTGGCGGCTATCTCTGTATTACTCGGAACCTTCTACCCGCTGCTATTTGAACTGCTTAATTTAGGTACGCTGTCGGTGGGTGCACCTTATTTCAATAGCATCTTTGTGCCGCTCACCTTCGTGGCGGTATTGCTCATGGGCGCGGCGCCATTGCTCAAGTGGCAACAGCAGTCGTTCAATCGCTTATACCCACTTGCAGGACTTTTCGCGCTAGCTGCCATCATAGGTGTATTAGTGGCCATGCAAACTCGCGACGGCTTTAACCCTTGGGTATGGCTTGGCGCAACGGCGGCAAGCTGGGTGGTGCTGACATTAAGTTATTTAGTATTTAGCCTTCGCCAGCAAGGCTTAGCGGTTATCGCTACCAAGTCGGCGATGATGATTGCTCACTTTGGCGTGGCAATCACCATTATCGGCGCCACGGCGGTATCTAACTTTGAAACGGAGGAGCTATTAAGAATGGGCCCAGGCCAAGGTAAAGTCGTGGCAGGCTACACCTTTGTATATGAAGATACGGTTGATGTGGACGCTAAGAGCTACACCGCGATTCAGGCCAATATTCGTGTAACCGATAGCGATGATAACTTTGTTGGTTACATTACCCCTCAGCGTCAAACCTTTAAAACCAACGCCATGGAGACGACTCAAGCAGGCATTATGCGCAACCTAGTGCGCGACCTGTATGTATCTAGCGGTCAGCAGCTTAGCGAGACTGAATACTTAGTGCGTATTAGCCATAAACCGCTAGCTTGCTGGATCTGGATTGGCGGCTTGATGATGATGCTTGGCGGCGTTATTGCTGCTCTGTCTGGTCTTTATCAGCTACGCCTGCGTAGCTGCCAAACCGCTAACACACCGTATCAAGCTGCTGCCTGTAAAACTGCAGTCTGTAAAACTGCAGTCTGTAAAGCAGGAGATCTCGCATGAGCAAAGCCTATACCTCATCGTTAATCCGCTTGTTAGTAGGCTTGGCTATTTTGCTGTGCATCAGTCTTTCGGTGCAAGCGTCAGCCCAAGCGGCTAGCGACAAAATCCACTACACCCAAGATCAAATTCGTGATTTGGGCTTTGAAATCGCCCACGAGCTACGCTGCCCGATGTCGGTCAACCAAAACCTATTTGATTCGGGGGCACCGATTGCGAGCGAGCTTAAAGGTCAGATTTTTTTAATGCTGGAACAAGGTGAGTCCAAAGCTGAGATCATCGACTTTTTAGTACAACGCTATGGCGAAAAAATCAGATACCAACCTAGCTTTTCAGCCGCAACGGCGGTGCTGTGGTTTGGGCCGATATTGCTACTATTTGGCATTATTGCGTTTGCAGTAATGTGGATCCGTGAACAACGTAAACATCAAGACATGAAGGCTAACACCTATGAATAAAACACACCTGCTGAGCGGCTTACTGGTGCTCTCATCTTTGCTTATGCCAGCTCAGGCGCAAGTTGCTTCAACCAAGGTTTATAACACTGGTGAAGCCATTGAAAAGCCGCTAATTATGTCACGCTTTATCGAAATGCAATCGGCGCGATCAGTACCTGAAGTAAAGTTTACCGACACCAAGGGCGATGAGATCAGCCTAAAACAGTTTAAGGGCAAGCTGGTGCTAGTGAATCTGTGGGCCACATGGTGTGCACCGTGCATTAAAGAGATCCCGCAGATGGAAAACATCCGCCAAGTGAATAAGAATAACGACTTGGTGGTGGTACCTATCTCTATCGATGAAGAGAGTGACAAGGTGCAAGCTTTCTTAGAGCGCCATAAACTTGGCCATTATCAGACCTGGTTAGACCCAAAGAAAAGCATCGATCAGGTGATGCCTGCTGACGTTGTCCCTGCAACTTATGTATTTGACGGCTCGGGTAACCTTGTGGGTTTCTTGCGTGGCTACCTCGATTGGGGCGACAAAGAGGTGCAACCTTACCTTGAAAAGCTGACGGCAAAATACGCGAAGCGTTAGTTCTAGGATCAAGGCTCAAGATCCTAGGTCCTAAAGTGATTTTCACCCTCTCCATGGTGATATTTGGCTTTGCTAATTGCTGCATTAATAACAGTTATTAATTGCTACGGCCAAACGCCTTGTCGGGGACTAACTGACAAGGCTTTTTTTTGCTTAGCGTTTACTAACCAACCGCTGTAACAGGCTTTTCTTCAACCGGCTCTATACGCTCAATCTTAAAATCATATTTTGCGTAAGCAGCACTAATCAACGGGCAAACTAAGTTAAAAAAGGCATAAGGCAGATAAGCCACTGTCGCCACCCCAAGAGTACTGGCCATATAGGCGCCGCACGTGTTCCACGGAATTAACGGACTAGTAATCGTGGCAGAATCTTCTAGTGCTCGGCTAAGGTTCACAGGGGCTAAACCTCGTTTTGCGTATTCCACTTTAAGCATGCGCCCAGGTAGTACAATGGCAATAAACTGATCGGCGGTAATTAAGTTGGCACCTATACCACTCGCTAACGTTGTCAAAATCAAGCTACCACTTGATTTCACTAGGCCTAAGATACTTTGCAAAATACGCTTTAATAGGCCTGTGACTTCCATAATACCGCCAAAGGTCATGGCGCATAAAATGAGCCACACTGTATTGATCATGCTGCTCATGCCACCGCGGCTGAGGAGATTATCTAATACTTCATCACCTGTGTTAGCTGTGTAGCCGTTAAACATCGCTACCCAAATACCTTTCACCAGTGCAACCACGGGCATTAGGCTGGCATCATTGGCAAACTTGACCACATTCTCAAACTGAAATAGTGCCGCGCATACAGCACCTGCGATGGTACCGATTATTACAGTCGGAAATGCGGGGATTTTTTTCCAGGCCAAGATCAACACCACAAGTAGTGGTAATAACAGATGAGCACCGGGGTTAAATTGCGTATCAATAAGGTATAAGGTCGTTTCAAAGTTATTATTATCGACGCTCGCCTGGGTGTTAAAACCTAAGATTAAAAAGCCAATCATGGCGATAATGATACTGGGGGCAGTCGTCCATATCATGTGCCGAATATGACTGAATATATCCGTGCCCGCGACCGCAGGAGCCAAATTAGTGGTGTCTGACATTGGTGACATTTTATCACCAAAATAGGCGCCACTGATGATGGCACCGGCAGTAATTTCCACATTAAGCCCCATAGCCGAAGCCACACCGACCAAGGCAATGCCTAAGGTACCTGCGACTGTCCACGAGCTACCGATACTGATCGCCACCACGGCGCATAGTAAGCAACAGGCCGCATAGAAATACTCAGGGTTGAGCACTAACATACCGTAATAGATCATGGTGGGCACCGTACCTGCGAGCACCCAAGCTCCTATCAAAGAACCGACTGTGAATAAGATTAATATGGCGCCCGTTGCGACACCTATACTGCGAACAATTCCTTGCTCCATCTCAGTCCAGCTGTAGCCATTTTTCCAACCGATAAGTAAGCCGATACAGCCCGCCATAATCAAAGCGATTTGATTGGCACCGTAGGAGCTGTCGGACGAAAACAGATACACGGCGGCAGTGAGCATCATGACCAAAGCGATTATCGGGATCAGGGCGTCGAGCAGTGAAGGAGCGCGATGTCGACTATCTTCTATAGGGTCAATAGTCACCGACTCTGACTGTTGAAGATCATTATTGGAGCTCATGAGGTATCCTCTTATTATTCTTACCTATGCTAAGCACTCAACGCTGTAACGGGTCGCCTTTACGACGAGCAGAACAGCTAAATGTTATGGATATGAGCGATAGGCTGGAGCAGCATCCTTACATAAAATTAACAACACCGTCTAGCGTGGAGCTTGGGCGCTGGTGCCACCCTAGTCTTTCGTGCATATGAAAATAGCCTAGCCATTCAAACTAATCACTCTATATCGATTAAATATGCAAACAATACCCATATTTAAAAACCCACCTAACGCGTGATAAAAATTCATCTCAGAATGGTTTATCGGTTAAAATGGCAACAATTATGCAAAATAAGTTGGAAGCATGACTCTTATGGCTTATATCAAAAATAGAGTGAGCAGCGATGTTTATATCACTGCTTAAATAAGGCATTTCAATGAGCAGTTAAAATAAGAAGTTAAATGAGCAGAAACTGAGGAAGTGAAGCCATAATTATGCGTCATTTTAGCATTAGCCGATTAAGCACCAGTATAGGAATCGTTAAGCTCCAGGGCGAAATACAGCAAGCAAAAACGATCACTATGACCCAATTTTCTATCATGGGTACCGATGGCTGGTTCGAGCTTGATCTGACTCATCAAGACAGTCAAAACTTAATCAATCAGATCCAAGCTGAAATTGTGGCTCACCTTACAATATCACTGAGCTCTAGAGCACAATAAATCAATAGCTTGTTGATACTATTACTTAGCCTTAAGACCTGATCCGCCCCCACTCAGACATTTTCAATTACGCAGCACGGCTTTCCTTTGCAGACTCATTTCTTTAGTATGGCGACTCTTAAATCTATTTAGCAGCAAAGGCATATTACCGATGAAATTATCCGCTTTGGATCAGCCACTATACGATCACTTATATCGCGATATTCGAGAGTTTCGCTTAACTTTCGACCTACCGATTGAAGATATCAGCACTCTGGATGATAAAGCCGATACGCTACACACATCGCTTGCGATAGAAGAGCTAACCGAGCTTGCTGAGGCCGATAGCCGTGTAGAGCAAGCCGATGCTATCGTCGATTCAATTTATGTATTAATGGGCAGGTTAGTGCATTTAGGCGCAACTCAAGTGAGTGATCGTCTTGAAATCAGCTACGTTATCGATTTACTTTTACATGTGGCCAAAAACCGTGAGATCGACTTTGTCACCTGTTGGGATGAAGTGCACTCAAGCAATATGAGCAAGGTGTGCCGTAACGAGCAAGAGCTTGCTGAGACTGTCGAATTTTACGCCAAGCAAGGCGTGGAAATTGTGGGTAGCACCAAGGGTGATTTTATCATTGCCAAGTGCGCTAAAGACGTTGATATGGCCGGTAAAATAGTTCGTCAAGGTAAGGTGCTTAAGTCGGTTTACTACCGCCCTGCCGATCTAGAAAAGTTAGTTAAAGCATAATTTTGCTTCAAACCAATACAGCAGCTATCTTGCTGTATTGGTCTATTCAAATATCAACTCAGACAAGAATATAACTAAGCCGCTTGCGCTACGTTGATGAGTTCCGTTAGCGCTGTAGGCTGATCAACATGTAAATACAGCTGCTGTATATCTTCTGGTAACACACTCATAGCGCCATAATAACGCTGTGGAACCTTCAGTTTTATCTGTACATTACTGTCACCACGGCCTAAGTGCACCTGCTCGGTTTGTTCTTTCGTCCCATCATCACTTAATAACTTACTGCGGCGATACTGGCCAACATTGATGGCTTCGATGTCAGTTAACGGCAACATAATAAAGCCCCAGACGCCGGCATTAATCACCAAATATTGCTGATGTAAGTAGACACTGTAATAGCGAGCAAGACGATAGTTCGCCCTCGCCATCACTAAGCAGTAACCAATAAAGCTCGAGACTAAAATGGCGGCAATCACACTCCATGATGCCAACAGCCAATAACTCAGTACCGTAGCCGACAATATACCTAAGTTAACTAACAAGTAGTGCCAACGCGAAGCTGACCAAAGTTGCAGTTTGCACAGTGCTGGCGGGTGCTGCCTAGATAGATGATTTAAAGCATAAAACCAGTTCACCACTTCCATCGCCAATGTCATTGCCACGCCATGAGCTTGCAGTGTTTTTTCAGTTAGAGGCTTGCCTTGCACGCCATCATGGATATGTAGGCGCGGATCACCGGGTAATTTTCGCCCTTGCCATAAAGACTTAACCACGCGGTATATTAGCGTTACTTGCAGCATCAATAGCACCACAATAATCGGATAGCGGATCCAACTAATAAACTCGAAATAACTCGCAAGTTCGGTAGGAAAGCTAAATCGCGCCATCAAACTACTCAAACTGAATATAAGCAACATTTTCCACCAATGCTGCTGGCCAATATAGATAATGCAGTAGCCATAAATTGCAGGCAATAACACAAAATAGCCAATCGAGCTGGCAACGGTTAGCCACTGTTCAACAGGAGTTACCATTGACTCTGGCAGCCAGTAAAAACCTGCCGAATAGACCATAATGGCACAAAACAAAAATATTAAGCGGTACTTAACGCTACGACGCATTCTAAGACCCTTGATGGTTGTTAAGTATTTGTTATAGCAGATATAGTAACGCTATTGCCATAAAAGAAGGCGAAAGGCTATTATTTGGCCAGATAAATATGGCTGTTAATGATAAGAATTGCGCAGCGGATTAGGGCGGGCGTAGCTAAATGCAAAAGATTTTGAAGGGTCATTGAAACCGGTGACAAGGTGAACTCTGCACGTAAATGAGGCGCAGACATCACCAACCAACTAAATAAATAACTCAGAGAAGTTCAAGCTTATACCGTGACAATACTGCAATAATTTAATACCGATTAACTGATCCCGCGCTGCTCGATTTTCAAGATACAGGGCGTTTTGATTACAACCTTGGCACTTTTATGAGTGAACTTATGCTCATACCAATGTATGTACAAACGCAGCTCTATATTGTCACTAAAATTATTGCTGTTATAAAAGTCGCGATAACAGCGACTATGCTCTAAATATCCCCCGTGATAGAGCTTTAACATGCGTTGACCTATGTGAATTTCTCGAAAGTCGACACCATGGGCAGAGTTATGAGGAAAACGATACTCACCATAACGGTACTGACCATCAAGTACCTCGATGTTCCGCCCTTTAGTTAGCAATGAATTTAATTGCAATGCATCAACCCGACTGGTTAAACATAACCCACTAAGGGCTACGCAACTCACTATTGCGAATGTCCAACGAATAAACCCTTGGGGCTTAAAGCGACTGACCAATAACCAAATAAGTAAAATAGAGACGCTGATACACAATAGAGCTAACTCATAATCGGCCCACTGCCCCGCCTCATAAGTCGTATTCCAAGCTGCCATAATCCCTCCGTAGCCACCAAATCCCTTTGTGTTTACTACCCGATACGTTAGCTAGCCAATATGTCATTTAGATGACCCTTTATAAGGGCTAGCTGATTGGTATGAGTATAGTCAGGAATATCTGGCTCTGTTGTATACGAAAGGGAAGCTAATCGAAGTCCTACTTGGGGCATAAAAAAACGCCTCATTATGAGTAATGCCGATCATTTAGCAGTTTATTGATCGGTTGACCGATCTTTATAAGATGGCAAAATCCGAGTGTTTTTAA
>NZ_JBRIMB010000070.1:0-19833 GCF_052977265.1 Shewanella sp. 0m-8
GGCCATTAAGACACTGCAAGGCTTAGTTCGGGATCCACAAGCATGCTATTAAATTCGTGGGGATCCCTCAGACTCTGCCCCCACTTTTCGCCCCCACTTTTCCTAGAAATACATTCTTTCACTCTGTTTTCTATGACAAAAATTCTTTTTTGCGCTTTAACCACACATTATTGTGCAATCAGTTCAAATATAATTCTCACTTTTGCGAGTTAATTATGAAAACAATAAATATTACTTGGAAAGCGGGTGAAGAGTTTCATGAAGGTACAGCAGGGCTGACAGCTTGGCATGATTTTCAAGGGTACGGTAGTGTTGAATTTCTCACCCGAGAAGATCTGGCTATTGCTGATAGCATGCAGCAATGGTTCATCGATAATGAAAAGCGTATTTATGCGCTTGTTTGTGATTATGTGAATGACAACTATCAAGAATTGCTTGAAGACTCTGAGTTTCTAGATGTGTTTGACGAAGATTCAGAATCTTACGAAACCTGTGTCGGCGAGGTGAACGAAGCCGATATGCAGGCAGGGGATATCTTTAAGTTAATGCAGCTGTCCGGATTTATTTTACATCACCCAGACAAAAATGCAGTTGGGATGATTTTTGAATGTGCTTGGGATGAAGAGCATGGCTTTGGTATTGTGATCCAAGGGGATAAAGTCATTTCCCAAGACGGTGCCCAAGTTGCGTATAGAGGGGTATAACGCTCTAAAAATGAAGCTGTTAATGATTTAGTGTGGTGACTATCTTTTTTGATATGGCGAGTTTGATATGGCTAGTTTGATAGAGCCGAGTACCGCACTTCGGAATTGAACTCAGATAAAAGCCAGTCAGTTTGCACTGACTGGCTTTATATTTAACTATTATTTTTAACTATTATGTTTAACTAGAAAAGTTATCGCGTTAAGCGCTTATTGCGGAGTCAAACCTAGCTGCTCTAGTACTAACTTAAAGTTCTCACGGCGCTCTTTCACGTTATGCACATCACCGGTTGAACAGGTTAAATCAGGGCAACCACGGTTAACGATACCAGAAACATCATCAATAAAGTCGGTGCCTTTCATACCACCTTCAACATACTTTTTCAGTTCGTTGTGGTAGTTCCAGCCACCGTATTGGCCGCTTTCGTCAGGGTATGCTTGTACCGAGGTAACCCAGTAGAACAGACCTGCAATCCACTTGATTTCTTTATTCTCTTCAGAGCTACAAATTAAGCCTGGGTTTGAACAGAAATCTAGCTCTGCATATAGCGGGTTCGCTGGTGGCGCTTCAACCACAACACCATCAATGGTTTTGCCAATATTTTCTGGGTCAACGTGTGAACGACCTAAGTAGTGGTTCAGCGTACCGAAGTTTTGGCGTCCTGTAGTTTGAATCACGCCACGGCCCCACCAACCACAACCTTCCACGTCTTCTTGGCTGCTACCATCCCAGATGAACTTACCTGCTTTTTGGTCAACGTAAGTTTTACATTCGTCACGTTCCCATACTTGCTTAGAGCCATCTACTGATGTTGGTACATCATTACAGTGTCCGCTGTTTGTCCAACGACCAACGTTACCGTTAACAAGCAAACCACGCTCTTCAAGTACTGCATTTGGTGCAGCGAAAACAGGAGCCGGAGCGCCGTACCATTTAGCATGAGTTAGTGCACTTACTTCCATCTTGTCATCACGGGGACAAGAGTAAGCGTGATCTAAACCAGAGTCAGGGTTAACGCCGTAATCTGCGTACTTCTGATCAAGTTGACCACAGCTCGCTGACATTGGGTAATCTGTGGCTGCACCGTATTTAATTTCAGCCCAGTTATTCTCATCACACGCATTGTAGCGAATCGTTTCTTGCATACTTTGTGCTAAGAAGGCTGCAATCGCCACTTTTGCATATTTGATGTTGGTTGCATCATCAATATTTTCATCGAGTAGCCAGAACTTGTTACCCGCTACACCAACGTTATGCATTGCATTTAAGCCCGTCATGAAGTCAGCCCACTTGTAAACGGTAGACGGAACCCATTGTGATTGAGGCGTTTCATATAGGAATGCAGTGTTGTTCATTGACTCTTCAGCATTTGCCAATTCGCGGTTTAACGCATCAATGATGGTTAACTTGCCATTTTCTGTTGATTTACCAACATAGTACAGTGGCATTTTAGCATCTTGGTAATGTGCAATTTTGCTGGTCAATTGTTCAGAATCTTTGTCAAACAAAATAGCAAATACGTTGCTGAATGCCGCTTTACGAATTTGCGGCTTGCTGGTGTTGTTACCCATAAAGTAACTAGCAGCTTGGTCTGTTGGAATATTTTTCAGCATTGCAGGTGTTTTAACAAAGTCAGTCACTTGCTTTACGTACTCTAGCGCATTGTGCCATTGCTCACTTGATAAGGCCTGCGTTGAGCTAGATTTAGTGAAAGCAACAAAGTCAGCTTTGTTTGCAGCGTCAGCTTGGTATAGCTCAAGCTTATCGAGTAGATCGGCTGTGAATACCGATGCTTCATCCCAAACCGACTGGCGACCAGAATGCGTATCAAAAGCGAAGTCACCAATACTTAAAGACCAGCCATAGGTTGCTTGTGGCGCTAGAGTGGCAATGATCAGCTGGTGAGCGTGAGCCCAACCTTTCAGGTCGTTGCTTAGTGCGTTGATTTCATCAAGATCAATACTATTGCCTGTGATATCCATCGCGTTGATTAGCGCAGCTTGAACCGCAATGCTGCTTGTCGCTAAAGCTTTATCTTGGGTGGCTTTATCAAGCACATCACTGCTGATGATAATCGATGCCGACTCTGTCTGTGCAGCCAGTTCCATGATTGACACGAAAGCCGCTGTTAACTTGTTAACATCAGCCAGTTCTGCACTGTTATTGGTTTCGATAGTCAATGTAACTGGAGCAGTAGTCGATGGGCTAGCAACCACCAAGGTATTTGGCCAGCCAGCCACTTCTAGACGAACAGGGTCCATCGGGTTTGGCAGTGAAAGCAGTGGTGCGGTGCCTGGCTCTGTGCCGTCACAATTTAAGTGAAGTGCCCATGAGCTGTCACTACCAGGAACTGTTTGTGTCCAGTAAATCGCTGAGTAGGCGATGTTGTTATGCACCATAATGTCGCCACCGGTAGCATGGTCAACACGCGTCCAGTCTGGGTAAACATTGAAATCAGCACATAGTCCACCTGGTGGTGTGACTGGCGGATCAATAACGTCTTCTTCAATAGTGATGTTTACACTTACATTTGAAGAAAGCCCTTCAGCATCAGTGGCGATAGCTTTTAGAGTGACGCCGCCCACTTGCGTTGGCTGCCAGTCACAGGTAAATGTTGCGGCTTGATCGGCATCAAAGCTACAAATTTGTGTGTTATTAGCTTTAACAACCAGTTTGGCTAAATCATCATCAGCATCAGTGGCATTAACAGCAATAGAGACGGTCTCTGTATCAATAAAGCTTGCACCATTGCTTGGTGTAATGAACTTCACCACTGGTGCGGTAAGTTCTTCAGCTTCTACAGTAATGCTCACACTCACTGTTGAAGTTAGGCCTTCTGCGTCGGTGGCAATTGCTTTAAGTGTTACCTTGCCTTCTTGAGTCGGCTGCCAGTTGCACGCATAGGTGGCTGCATTGGTGGCATTAAACGAACAAATTTGCGCGTTATTAGCTTTAATAACCAGCTTAGTTAAATCATCATCAACATCGGTGGCATTAACAGAAATAGACACTGTCTCAGTTTCATTAAAAATTGCACCATTGTTAGGGGCAATAAATCTCACTACTGGTGCGGTAAAGTCTTCTTCAGCATCCGCTTTTACGGTTACCACAACAGATTGTTGTTCGATTTTTTGGTTATTTTTATCGAATACAAATACCTTAACTATGGCGCTGCCTGCTTCAGTTGGTGTCCAGCTTTGCGAGTAAATCGTCTGGCTTGGGTTAATGGCTTTTTGAGATAGTTTTTGATTGTTAGCCCAAAATTCAACTTTTGTAGCTAGTTCACCATCAACTTTTGCTTGGATGCTTGTTGCTGCTTCCGCTTTTAATACCTGACCGGCTACTGGAGATAGAATTGATAATTCGGTTGGTTCCGGCTCACCAGGTTCACCTGAACACTCGGTTAACTGCCAAAACCACGAGTCTGCACTTGGGGTTTCCCATACACCTGGATTGTTTTTAGCAATAAAGCATTGGTTAGCATAAGAGACTATATCGCCATTGTTAACCTTGGTTTGCCCTGGGATAAAGGCAATGATGTCGCCCGGTTCTGGCTCTGGTTCAGGTTCAGGTTCAGGTTCTGGTTCTGGTTCAGGCTCGCCCGAACATACTGTGGTATCCCAAAACCATGAACCAGCATTTGGTGATTCCCAAACACCAGGGGTGTTTTTGGCAATAAAGCACTCGCCATTAAAAGCAACGGTATCGCCATTCTGAACTTTTGTTTCTCCCGGAACAAAAGTAATAACACCTGAGGTTAGCGTTGCGTCAGCGGCATACAGGTAGCCACTGAACATAACGCTGGTCAATGCGATAGTTATTTTATTTATTTTTATCAAGATTTAGCTCTTCTTTTATTCATTTATCTTTTACAGATAAATTCATCAGTAATTAAAAGTGTGCGTTATCGATGGCACTTAATTGTTAAAGTCCAAGAATAACCAGCACACTTTGGTATTGATTAGAGAGTTAGTGGCCTATAAGCGCCATGGTAACCACTAAGTTAGCTGTATGGGTCGCCATATGAATTGCTAATATAAGAAACTAATTCTCGGCGAAGATATCAGGTAGACAGCCGTAACACACTCAGTTTTTAATGGCTTAAAGCTCAATAGAATAAATAAGAGTCAGTTGGTATTGCTTATGTTAAGTTATTGACTTAAGTCGGAAAATTGACTTATTTTTTTGCGAGCGAATCTTGCATGTTATGACTAAACTTGAGGTGATGTGTTTACTCATGGCTGCATGAAAGGCTGCTGTTTATAAATTGCTTATTTAGCTTAACAAGTTTTATAAGCGGTATATTTAAACGTTTATTTTTAAAACGCTAATTTAATAAGTCATTAACTAGATAAGCAAATGAATCGCTCTGCGAGCAGGTTTTATACCTAGGACATTTCCTGCTCTATTGTCCAATCAGATACTTTGATTGGTTTTGCGTATATAGAAGGTTTTATTGCTTCAATGGCGTTAACAACTGACTGATGAAAAAACACCATGATTGACTCAAATGAGGGTTTAAATACGAGCCTATTTTCTAAAGGAGTAGAATTTAGCTCTTCAAAGTCAAAACCTACCTCATCATCAAGAATGTTAATGATGTTGTAGCAGTGAAGGTAAAGATAATCTTTATCTTGAATCTTAGCGGGAACAACAGAGTTCTTACTATAAATTCAGCTCCACGAAGGGCTTTGCATAATCCATATCAAACAGTAGCCTGGTACTAGCTGAAATATCAAATTTCGCCGCGATAGGTTTAAAGGTTTTCAGGCTTTTACATTCAAAACTCGCAGGAGTTGTTGTTGATATCGCTTGGTCTCTTAATATCCCCAGTCTGCGAGTATCGTTCATATTGACCACAAAACTGACTTTGGAGTAGTCATTTGAAAAAACGAAATACTCATCTTGAATCGACATGCTAGCTTTCTCTCAGCTTTATAAATTGATGACAACTACCTTGAAAAACACCCAAGCCTATCGTTATGGCTTAAGTCTGTTGGGCTGGCTGTAACTCTGCAGAGAATGTACTAACAAGACTTAATTGCTGATTTATATAGATAATATGCTTTTGCTCACCATTGAAGCTCATGGTTTGAATTTATTGATTCAGGCTGAGTTTGAGCTGCGCCTTTTCGGCACTGCTTAGCATTGGCTCGTAGGCGACCTGCATGTTAGTTGGGCAGGCAGATTCATTGTCTAAAACCTTGTCAAACACCTGAAAATGGCTAGAAGAGAGTGTTTGATATTGGCAAATTAGCAAGTTGTCATCAGTTTTTGAGCTGACTAGATTGGCGGTTACAGCCGTATTTGGTGAGGCGTGAACGCTGCCCATTGAGATAAATAAGGTTAGAGCGATAGTGGTTGCCGTTTTCACTGCTGTTGCTGACATATTTACAGCGGTTGCTAGCATTTTAGTTAATTGCTTCATCTGTCGCCTCTGCTTAATCTTGTTAACTTGATAATTAATATAGCAACAGAATGCTGTACGGAAACTTAACGATTTATAATGGGGCGCTCAATTTTTTATCTATTTTTTTACGTCAAAATAGCTGCTTGCATCTACATATTTCGCTGCTAAAAGAGTCTGCTTTTATGTCTGGGCCCTGTCATTACGTCCTGTGACTTATACCAATCAGTATAAAGATTTGGTCGTTCAGCGAGAGTTTAGCGGCATAGAGACAAGGTCATTAAATGCTCCTCGGTAACTGCTCTTGCGTTACTCTACCGCCTATATCCATATAGTCGTGCATTAATGACATTCACCACATCTGACCTCCAGGGATGGAGGAAATGTCTTATGTATGTCGGGAGCATACAAGACCATGTGCTATGCCTCGCGCTAGAGGCATAACAACTCGTTGATCAACGTGGCTCTACTCTTGCGGTATTACCGTCGACATTAATTTGTACAGCTTCACCTTGTTGGAAAATCAGATTTGGATTAACTTCTTGAACAATAGAAATAACGCGTCCATCATCCAAGCGAATCGTCAGATTTACGCCATTGCGCTCACCTGTTTTATCAGCGATTTCGCTACCAGCGTATCCACCAGCGACACTACCGCCAATTGCCGCAATATCCGATCCCGCTCCGCCGCCAATCTCGGAGCCTAGGATCCCTCCGATTGCTGCGCCAGCAATCATTGCTATAACGTTTGTTTTATCTGATTCAGCAATCGTCACCGGTTCTGCTTTGACTATCGTACCGTAATACACCTGCCCAATTGTTTGTGTTTCTGCTGCTCCGTAAGCGTCCCCATACGGGTTGGGGCTGGTGCATCCCGCTATAGTGGCAAGCGACATAGTGAGTAGAACTGCCAAGTTGATTTTTTTTGTCATGGGAACTCCAAAGCCTAGATGAGAGACAAAAGTATAGGATCGCCGCGACAGTTTTGCTGTGGAGATAGGGCCGAGTGCGCATTATTTGCACATAGTATTAATAATATAAGGGAAACTGTTACTTACGCCGCATTAAAGTTTCTAACTCCTTATGCTCAATCGCTATCTTTTGACTACGCTTGTATCAAATAACTAAAGGAGACATAGCTGTGTCTATTACTGAATATCTGTATTTGGGCATGATTGCGATTATAAGCGGTATAGCACAGGCGACAGTCGGTGGCGGCGGACTATTACAACTACCGGCATTATTTAATGCTATGCCAGGCGTCGCAATTCCAATTGTGATTGGTACCAACAAGCTAGCGATGCTGGCAAGTGGTGTTAATAATGTTAGGCGCTATGCATTTTCAATGGATTTACCTTGGCGGTTAATTGTCCCTGCCATCATTAGTGGCTGTATATTTGCCTTTATTGGCTCCTCCTTGCTAGATGATGTGTCAGAGTCTTGGTTTAAGCCTATTTTATTAGTGATTATGATTGCACTGGCTATCTATACCTTCCGCAATAAAGAGATGGGAGAGAAGGCTGTTGAACCATTGTTTCACCAGCACCAAAGGGGAGTGAGTGCGGTAATGGGCGCTATGCTTGGCTTCTATCAAGGCATGTTTGGTCCTGCAACGTTAACCTTTATTATACTCGGTAATATTCGTGCCTTTGGTATGGATTTTCTTCATGCCATGGCGTCATCTCAAGTGTTATCAACCCTGTTTAATGTCAGTGCGTTAGTTTGGTTTATCAGTCATGGATATTTTGATATTAAACTGGCGTTAATTATGATGCTTGGCACTCTTATTGGCTCGCAAATAGGTACACGCATAGCGTTGAAGGGGGGCAACAAAGTTATCAAAATTCTGTTTGTTATGATGTTACTGATTGAGATTGGCCGTTACTCTTGGGCTCTTTTTTAATGAGTTCAGTATGCTGGAGGCCTAGGGTTTAGGTTTTGTTCGATATGGATTTAGCTTTAGTGAATTAAGCCGGGCTGCCATGAACCGTCACATTGGCATAACTGATTGATAAGAGAGTTGATTGAGTTTTAATGAGGGCTCGTTATTTCAGGTGTTACACTTTTTATTGTAAGCATGGCAGTAAGAGTCTCTTACTACCATGTCAGCTTACGAGCATTACAATATTAATTAGTCTTTATGGCCTGTTTTATGGTGTTCTCGAGATGATTCTTTATGGTCATGTTTTTTTACTTTGTGGTGCTTATGTTCATCATGTTCATGACGATCATCATGGGTTTGCACTGAATGTTTATGGCCTGTAGGGTTTCCACCATGTTGAGTGTGCGGGTGGCTTTTTTCATGGTCTCGTGATGCATGATGATCTTTATTGTGCTTATGCTCATTCCCATCATCATATCTATGTTCCATACGCTCATGTTGTGCTTCGGCAGTATGCTGATGACCATGATTATGGGTTTTATGATCTTCTTTTTTTGTTTCACCGTGCTTGGATTTGTGACTCATTATTGAACCTCTGAACTGGGTAACTAACGATTGATGAGTCTAGGTTGCGCTTAAGCTAAAAGCAAAGTTGTGATCTATGTCAATCTTTGTCAAAGGCTGAAATTAATTAAAAATCATCAATAGTTCATCTTTCAAATACACACTGTCATCATCTGTGTTTGCTGTGGATTAAAGCAGGTATTTTTGTACTTATATTGCTTATAGGCTTCTATGATTAGGCTCGATTAATTCGAAACACGTTTTATTACTCTCAGCTTATGGTTAAAACATTAACCCAGAAGATGTTTTATTGAGAAATAAGTATGTTGGTATACAAAAGTGCAGCATCTAAGTGTTGCTATACTTTTCTAACACTCAGCACCTTAGAGAAATTAAACATGGCTATTACCAAGCTTGATGACGACACAGCGCTTATTGTAATTGACTTGCAGTATGGCATTGTTGCCCTACCCGATCCTATAGATGTACAGCGTGTCATTGAAAACACTAACCACTTGATTGAAGCTTTTCACCGCCGTCATTGGCCTGTTGTGCTGGTTAATGTTTCTGGCCGTCCCTCGGGGCGTACAGACCAAGCTGTGAGTTCTGGCAATACTGCTGATAACTGGTCGACATTAATAGCTGACCTGATCCGTCATGAAGAGGAGATATTGTTCACGAAAAGAAGCTGGGGAGCCTTTAGTCATACCAAGCTGGATGCAACCCTGCAAGGGTTAGGGGTTACACAAGTTGTTATTGTTGGTATAGCGACCAGTATGGGAGTTGAGTCTACCGCGATGCAGGCTTTTGAGCTTGGTTACAACGTAACACTCGGCATCGATGCTGTAACTGATGTGGTAGCAGATAACCATACACATGCTATTAGAATGTCGCTTCCTAAGCTGGCGGAAACAGGGACAACTGAGGATATTTTGCATAAAATTACGCTGTAGTGGCTTATCTAAAGCCATTATAGGAACGGCGTATCTGAGGCATGCTTGTGGCACCTCTTTGGCATTTATGTGATTTGTCTTTGGCACCTCTTTGTGTGTGCGTGGCAGTCATTTATTTGAGCGTGATGTATGCGAGTGCTGAACTTGACGAGTATTATGCCTAGTGCATTTTGCTGATGATAAAACAGTACTTATTTTGCTGATGATAAAGCAGTACTTACCTTGCTGATGATAAAGCAGTGTAGTCTGATGAAGATAAAGGCAGAGTCGACTTTTTGTCAGTTTACTCTGCCTTTATATTACTGCTGCATCCAATCGACGTTAACGCCGGCTTGGTCAAACATATCTTGGCTTATTTGAATCTTTTCAGCCCAGCGTGACAGGAAATCTTCGCTTGGTTTTGGACTGTGTACTGTGCTTAATCCAGTTTGGATTATCTTTGCCGCGCAATTAGGGCAGGGGAAGTGAGTCACCCATATTTCGCAGCCGCTGAGATCACGCTTAGCATAGAGAATGGCATTCTCTTCTGCATGGAGGGTTTTTAGCAGCTTCATCTCTCGGTTGTCAGTTTCGGCACTATCGGAGATCCCATGTGGGTAACCGTTGAAACCTAAGGAGACAATTCGGTTATCCTCGGTGATCACCGCACCTACTTGAGTGGAGGGATCTTTACTCCAAGATGCTACAAGCTCGGCCATCTGCAAAAAACGTGTCGCCCATTTTGTCATCATTTAACCGATACTCCTTATGTGTGCTATTGAATAACCAACTCAAACTAGGTGTTATTCTCTATGGTGAACAGTGATAAATCAACCTATAGCCAATGAATAGACAATGAATAGACAATGAATAAGTAAAGTGTCTGCTGTTTCTGGCAGCGATATCTGAGCTTATACATCAAGTGGTTATATTTGATCCTCTGCCTATAATGAAAGTGCCACTTCATTTATTGACTTGAGTATTGTTATGCTGAGTTGTAAACTTTTGGCCTAGACTTTTCCTGCCGCTTAAGTCAAAACACCTTAATTAGGTTTGATTAACTATATGGTCATTAAGAAAGATGAAAACAATAGTTTAGATGAAACCGATGTTTGCCATGAGTGTGATCTTACCGTGTTGATCCCCAGATTAGCCGAAAACCAAAAAGCACTTTGCCCACGTTGTGGTTATCTTTTAACCGCTAAACGTACAAACTCCTTAGAGCGTGTGTTTGCATTTGCCATTTCTGCTTTAATTTTTTTATTACTATCATTTCCATTTGGGTTTATTTCATTTGAATATAATGGCCTGGGGGACAGCATTAAGCTCCTGGACAGTGTGAGTATTCTTGTTGAAAATGGTTATGCATGGCTTGCCATTATCGAAGTTATTAGCGTGTTTGTTATTCCTAGTTTTATTTTGATGTCTCTTAGCTATTTAATCTTTTTTCTCAGGCAAGGTCGCTACCCTGCTCACGGGCTTATGCTCACAAGAGTTATATTCAAATTGATCCCCTGGAATATGGTTGAAATATTTTTAATCGGCACCTTAGTGAGTTTTGTCAAAATCATTTCGATAGCAGAAATTGGCTTGGGCACGTCCTATTTTGCATTCATCTTATTTTCACTTTCAATGACAGCGGCATTATTACACTTAGATAAAAGAGTATTTTATCAAGCGATAGCCACGAGCCTAACAGCAAAAGAGCTGCTGCAAGTAGCAGAGTCTGCTGCAGCTAAGTCTGTTAAAGCTGAGTCAGTTAAAGCTAAGCGAATAGAATTAAAGCTGGTGGAGTCAGAGTTAGTGGGATCAGAGTTAGTGGGGGCAAAATTAGACGCGCCAGAGACTGAGAGACAAGTAAAAGGTGGTCGCGATAAACAGCAAGCTAACAGCCTATCAATCCAAAAAACCTGGGCATTTATTATTACTTCAATTTTGCTGTATATTCCAGCTAACTTATTGCCAATCATGAACACTGAGTTTTTAGGTCAAAGTGAGCCTAATACCATAATTGGTGGTGTGTTATTACTTTGGCAAGATAAGTCATATCCTATTGCTATCGTAGTGTTTATTGCTAGCATCATGGTGCCCATCACCAAAATTGTCATCCTTATCTGGTTAAATTACAGCGTACAGACTCATTCTGGTCGATTAGAGCATCAACGCATATTTTTATATCGCGCTGCAGAGTTTATTGGTCGCTGGTCTATGATGGATATATTTGTGGTGATTACACTAACCAGTTTGGTTCAGCTTGGTAATACTATAAGCATTATTCCTGGGCCCGCTAGCCTAGCTTTCTCTGCTGTCGTGATCATGACGATGTTGGCTGCAATGAGCTTTGAGCCGAAATTAATTTATAACGAGTATCAACATTTATGAAATCACAACAGCCCCTTGATGCAGAGATTAAAAGCGTGAAAACAATCTCTAAGGTTTGGTTTGTACCTATAGTCGCGCTGTTGATTGGTGGCTGGATGGTGTATTACCACCTCAGTAATCAAGGCCCCGCGGTGACCATTATTTTTAACTCTGCCGAGGGGATGGAGGCCGGGAAAACAAAAATAAAATCCAGATCGGTCACTATTGGTGAAGTTGAAACCATTAAGCTCAATGAGCAAGATGATGGCGTTATTGTGACAGTAAGAATGTCAAACGATACTGAAAAAATGCTGGTGAAAGACAGCAAGTTTTGGGTGGTGAGCCCTCAAATTGCCCTGTCAGGAGTTACGGGCTTGGATACATTAATATCCGGTGTGTATATTGAGCTTTCGCCGGGCTTATCTGAGCAACGTAGCAGTGAATTTACCGCGCTTAACTCTCCCCCGATAACCCCCAAGGGAACGCCTGGCTTACATGTCACCTTAAACAGTGATAAGCAATTTGCTTATTCCCAGGGCGACCCGATTATTTATAAAGGCTTAACCGTCGGTAAAATTGAAGAGGTGCACTTTAATATTAAAGATCGCGCCATCTATTACAATGCGTTTATTCATGCGCCATATCATGAGCTACTCACAAGTAACACCCGATTTTGGGATGCCAGCGGTTTAGTTGTCGACCTCAATGCCGAGGGGATTTCACTTAAAACGGGCAGTATTCAAACCATATTAACGAATGGGGTGACCTTTGGCATACCAAAGGGAATGCCATTAGGCGCTAAAATTACCGAACTCGATTCCTTTGAAGTTTATTCCGATTATCAAGGGGCGAGTAATGCGCGCTATAAATACTCATTAGAATATGTGATGTTAGTGAGTGATACGATTCGAGGTTTAAGTGTCGGTGCACCAGTGGAGTATCGTGGCGTGACTGTCGGCGAGGTGTCTTCGGTTGAGTTAATCACGACAGATCCAAGCGCTTTGTACAGTGATAATGTTCGAATTCCGGTACTCCTCAGTATTCAGCCGGGGCGAATAGGCTTACCTGATAATGAGCAAGGCGTTGCCTTGATGAAGCAGCATAATACGCTCTGGATCCAAGAGGGGTTAAGGGCCAGCTTGAAAACAGGCAGTTTACTAACAGGAAGCATGTTTGTTGAATTGCAGCATTTTGATTTACCACGAATCGAGAAGCTTGAAAGTTATAAGAAGTATTCTGTGATCCCAACGGTTAAAGATCAGTATTCACAACTAATTGATAAGGTTGAGCTGTTTGTCGATAATCTCAATGGATTACCGTTAGATGACATGACAAGTAATGCTAATGTCACATTAGTTAATGCTGCTAGTCTGCTTAGCGAGTTACAGCATACGAGCCAAAACCTAAATAAGCTCTTGGCCAGTGCTGAGCAGCAAGGTTTAGTTAAGCAGTTAAGAGTTGCATTAGAGAGTTTTGCTACGCTGAGTCAGGATTTCTCTTCAGGATCTCAAGGCTATGGGCAGTTACAGGAAGCGATGAAGAGTATTTCAGATGTGATGTATGAGCTTAAGCCTTTACTCGAGCAGCTAAAGCATAAGCCAAATGGGCTCATATTTGATTCTGGCAGCCAAGACGAAGAGCCAAAAAAATATTCAGAGGTTAACCAATGAGACTCATTTTAATCAGTTTAATCGGCGCAGTCTTGTTTCTTACTGGCTGCAGTTCAGCGTCAAACACTAGCAGTTATTACCTATTAAATAGCTACACGTCAGCTGGCGTTGCGGCACCTGACTTAAGCAAGCGCGGTGAGCTAAGTGAAAAAGCCAACGTTGAGCTTACGGTGCAGTTGGCTGAGTACTTAAACTCTCCTTATATTGTGATGCAAATTAATCAGCACAAACTAAACTATGCCAGTTTTCATATGTGGGCCGAACCATTAGCCGATGAAACCTTAAAAGCGTTGCAGCTTGATTTAAATGCTTTAAGCAACACGCTCAAATTTGTCAGCACAGCAAAAGTGAGCGAGACCAATAAGCAAGCCCATCTATCAATCCAAATCGATTATTTTTACGTGACAGCACAATCTAAGGTGGTGTTGTCTGGGCGCTATCAATATAACAACAGTTCTGAAATGGGAACTGAATCAAAGGGGGCTCAAAGTATTGAGCAAGCTTTCACCTTTGAGGAGCCATTAGAAGCAGACGGGTACTCGCAATCAGTAACCCAGATGAGAAGCTTGCTGTTAACACTCGCTAAGCAAATCACGGCTAATATCACATACTAAATATCACATATTAGCCATTATGAGGGCTGTGCTTGAGAGGCCTGCCAATGTTACTCACTAATGTTTTTACCATAGTTCCTAATATGAGTTTCTCAGATTAGTTTCTAGCTAATGATTCTAGTTAATGTTTCTAGCATAGGTTCTTGCATAGTTTCTAGCACCTAAAAGCTCGGCTTTAGCCGAGCTTTATCATGTGCAGTTAATACACAAACCTTAAAACAGATGGCTGTTGAGCAGAAGGTGGCACACAATACCTGCCGCATACCCTAATGCAATAACTGGCATCCATTTTAAGTGACCAAAGAATGTATATTTTCCATGTGCAGCCCCCATCAGCGCGACACCTGCCGCTGAACCGATAGAGAGCATACTGCCACCAATACCGGCAGTGAGTGTTACCAGTAACCAATTTCCTAAGCTCAGCTCGGGCTGCATCGTCAGTACTGCAAACATCACCGGAATATTATCAACAATAGCCGATAGCACTCCGACCATAATATTAGCCCAGACAGGGTCCCACTGGTTATACATCACATCAGACACTACACCTAGATAGCCTAATAAGCTAAGGCCTCCTACGCACATAACGACCCCGTAGAAAAACAGTAAGGTGTCCCACTCGGCATGAGAGACGCGTTTAAATACATCAAATGGTACAACAGATCCTAATCGTTTCAGGGCTGCCTCATCATGATTAGCAATGGCATTGGCTTTCTTTTTCTCTAGTGAGCGTGGCAGAGTTTTGCGTAGAAAAAAACCAAAAAACTGTAAGTAGCCTAATCCCATCATCATGCCAATAACGGGGGGGAAATGTACCAAGGCATGAAAACTGACGGCTGTGGCGATGGTGAGAATAAATAGTGCCACAATGCGCTTTGCGCCTCGTTTAAGCTCAACATGTTCATTGGGTAAGTTAGGTTTGGTTAGCGGTACAAAAAAAGACATGATTGTGGCTGGCACGAGGTAGCTCACCAGAGAAGGAATAAACAAATCGGTAAACTGCATAAAATTGACTAGGCCAGCTTGCCAGACCATCAAGGTGGTGATATCACCAAATGGACTGAATGCACCGCCAGCATTTGCGGCGATGACGATATTGATACAGGCAATATTAATAAATTTAATGTTACTGCCACCGACCTTCATGACAACGGCACACATTAATAATGCTGTGGTCAGGTTATCGGCTATTGGCGAGATAACAAAGGATAGTAATCCGGTTAACCAAAACAAAGTTCTGAAATTAAAGCCCTTGCTGACCATCCATGCTTGCAGACCATCAAATAAGCGCCTTTCTTCCATGGCGCTGATATAGGTCATGGCGACTAACAAAAACAGCAATAACTCAGAGTATTCGAGTAAGTTATGTTCTAAAGCCTGCTTGGCAACCTCTGTTTGTCCCTGCTGTTGATAGGCAAATCCTATCATCAGCCAAATTAACCCAGCAGCTAATAGTACGGGTTTAGACTTGCGCAGTTGTAGGTATTCCTCTGCCATCACTAAACAATAAGCCAGAGCAAATATCACTAACGAGGCGTAACCGATACTAGAATGGGTGAGATCTAACCCTGTTTCACTGGCTAAGGCGGGGGCGGCAAGCCCCATAGTGATAATGGCTAAGATTAACTGAATGGGTTTCATATTACTTCTCGGTTCCTTGAGAGATTAATTATTTTTCGATTTTGTATCGATGCAATTATTGGCTGCATCGATGATGGGTGTTTTATTAAGTGCTGCATAAGTGCGGCGAAAGTATTGTTTCAATACCTACTGCTCAAATTACACTGGTGCTAATAGCACAGGTTTAAATGGCACTGGTTCAAATAGTGATGGTTATTTTTTAAACTATTTTACAGTGGGTTAAGTAAGTAATACAAGTCTAACGCTCGGTGTTTTTCAAGATAGATGGCAGCGTTTTAGATTGCAGATTATTGATGATTAGGCATGTTGTTACTCGTGATTTTGATATTGACTATCGCTTATCTTCTTGTTATTAAAGCCGTTATCAATATTTTTTGTAAACGATAAACTTCGGGGAGGGTAATGGATGCTAGGTGAAACGGTCATTCGTTTTAATGGGGTAGCGACTAAAGTATACCTATCTGTTATAAGAATACTTACTAGCTAAAGCATACCTGTCTACTTAAGAATGCTTACCAGCTAAAGCATATCTACTTAATCATATCTATCTACTTAAGCGTACCTACCAAGTGTAGCCGTAACTGATACCGATTAAGTCTGCACCATCATTGGCGCTCGCAAGCTCTGCATTCGAATAATGGCTATAAGATAAGCCTATTCTATGATGCTTATTCACAATTAGTCCTAATCCGAGCTTATCCTCAAATAGCCAGTTGGAGCCTAAATCACGGTCTAGATATAGGGTGTTATTGACGTAAGCGACACCGATCCCTAGCTCTAGGTAGAGGCTCATTGGTTTAAAGTGCCATTGATACTGAAAAATGGGATTAAGGCTAAAAACATGATTGCTCTCATGCTTGCTCTTAGGGGAATTGTCCTCCCAGCGCTGTACTGATAACTCAAGCCTTAACCCAATACCGTAGTTATCTAAGAAGGTATCGGTTGTGTCTATACCTTGTAAGTAGGATAAGCGCCAGCTTGCCCCTGAATCGTAGCGCTCATTTTTTGCCGGAATATAGCCATAGGAAAACTCGAGCCCAGAGCTTGCAGCGCAAGTGAATGGAAGTGTTGATAACAGTAATGTCGCCATTGCTTTCAACTTGAACCCTGCGAGTTTCACCATGTCTTTGACTATCATTGGTTGGTAATAATAAAGGTTAGTTTGTTTTGCTGAGTATGGGAGGCGGGGAATGATTTATTATGTGAATCGCCCCTATTTGTGTAACTAAATTCAATCTACTTATCAGCTGCTACACTGTACACAGAGCATAAAATGACAAAACAAACAGACGATAAAGAGAATGATAATGCTACGAATTGTATTCATATTGGGCCTGTTACTTTTTTCCTTCGATACTAAGGCGCAAGGTAACAACAGCTTTAGTAGTGAGGTGAGCCATTTTGCCGGAGGCATGGTCGCGGCAGGAGCAATGGTGGTTGTAAGCGATTATTACTGGCCTGAACAGAATCGTGCCTGGGTGGGGTTTACCGTTAGTGCTGTCGCTGGCGGCTTGGCGGAACTGTACCAATACAGCCGTGATGAAAATACGGCTGAAAATGCATTGTTAGACGCTGCATCCCATGCCCTTGGCTCTGCCGTCGGTGCATATATAACTGATCAGTATATTTTGTCACCGGTTATTAGAGTCGATGAAGGTAAAGGTACTTTTGTGGGGCTAAGAGCTTCATTTGTCTTTTAATCTTTTAATACTTGAATCTCGTGGAGGTATTGTGACTTTAAGAAGGAGCTTGAGTGATAAAAGGTTAGAACAATATCTCTATTCGTTCTATAGGTAACGGGATGTTATATGAAACTTGCTTTCAGTAAATTATTCCGTTCCGGCATATCCTACGCATTTTTTAGCTTTGCTCTGGCCCTGTATTTTTCATTAGTTATTAATATCCCTATATATGCTGAATTATATAAAGTATTAAATCAAATTGATGGTGTTAAATTCGGTTTTGTTGTTTCATTGCCGGTATTTTTTTGCTCAGTGTTAGTGTTTGTTTTTAACTTACTGAGTTGGCCAATTGTAGCCAAACCCTTCTTTATTATCTTATTAATACTTTCCAGTATGGTGAGTTACGCCGGTTATAATTATGGCGCGCTATTTGACTACAATATGATAGTTAATATAGCGGAAACAGATACCAGTGAGGCAGGGTCTTACTTTAGCGCTTACTCAACGCTTTGGGTATTTTTGATGGGGATCATACCTGCACTGATTGTGTTCATGGTGCCTGTAGGAATAAAGCAAAGCCCAGCGAAAATGCTAATGATGAAAGTAACCTCTATGCTGCTGTCATTAATGGTTATCGCGGTTATTGCAGCACTTTACTACCAAGACTACTCATCTGTTGGGCGTAACAATCGCTATCTGAAAAAGTTAGTGATCCCGACGCAGTTTGTTTACAGTTCAGTTGGATATATTAAAGACACTTATTTTTCTGAGCCTATCGTGTATCGCCAAATTGGCTTAGATGCCAAGCAGGCAGATTCAGCGCTTATCATGGCCGAAACCAAACCGACATTAACGGTGCTGGTTATCGGTGAAACAGCCCGTTCGCAAAATATTGAACTTAACGGTTACCCGCGAAAAACGAATGAATATACCCGTGGGCTTGATATCATTTCATTCCAAAACGTAAGTTCATGTGGCACAGCAACAGCGGTTTCTGTTCCCTGTATGTTTTCTAATATGACTCGAAAAGAGTTCAATCGCAGTATTGCTGATAACCAAGATAATTTGTTAGATGTGTTAAAGCGTGCCGGTATTTCATTATTGTGGAAGGAAAATGATGGCGGTGATAAAAACGTTGCAGCCCGTATTGATAAGGTCACCATAGAACGTGCCGAAATTAACGAGTTTTGCGATGGGACCACATGTTTCGACATGGCCTTATTAGATACATTTGAGCAAGATATAAGCTCTCTTAATGGTAATCGAATGATTGTGCTTCATCTTATAGGAAGCCATGGGCCAACCTATTACAAACGTTACCCTGAACAGATGAAAACGTTTGCCCCTGATTGCCCCAGAAGCGATATTGAAAACTGCTCCATAGAAGAAATTGTTAACACATACGACAATACTATTTTGTACACAGACTATGTGCTCAGTAATACGATTGCCACGTTAATAAAGCTAGAAAAAAATTATAATACAGCACTTATTTACATATCAGATCACGGAGAGTCCCTTGGTGAGAATGGCATGTTTTTACATGGTATGCCGTATCGTTTTGCCCCTGACTATCAAACTCAAGTGCCTCTTATGCTGTGGATGTCACCTGGCTTTAAAGAGTCAAAAAATATTAATGCAGCCTGTTTAGAAAAAGCGGCTAAGAGTCATCCATATTCACACGATAACCTTTTCCATTCGGTGCTAGGCATGATGGAGGTAGAAACCCGTGAGTACCAAAGCAGTTTAGATATATTTAGTCAGTGTAAACAGTAGGTCAGCTTTTGTCTTTGCAAGTTAGGTGAGCGTTAGAGACGTTGTAGTGCGAGAGAGCGAAGCGATAAGCTTTCTTGAATATGAGTGAGAGTCCACTAACATTTATTGCAACCGCTATTGAGCGTTAGGCCTGTATTGCCTACAATAGCGCACTTTTTATTTACTGCAATTTTATTACTACAGGCCAGGATTATGACTGACACTACATCGCAACCGACTTTACCTGATCGTCTTTCTGTTAACCCACGTAGCCCGCATCATGTGGAAGCTATTTTTGAGCACGATATCGGTATCAAGGTTAACGGTAAAGAGCGTTTTGATGTTGAAGAATACTGCATCAGCGAAGGCTGGGTAAAAGTTCCATCACACAAGGCCTTAGATCGTCGCGGTCAACCGCTGATGGTTACCGTTAAGGGTGAGGTTGAAGCGTTTTATAAATAAACGCAATCAACTGCCCATCATATTGGACTGAGATGTTGAGCTAAAATGTTGAGCCTTGTCTTTAATTAAAACATTAGTTTACTGAGAGGGTGTAACAGATTCTGTGTAACTGCAGTTTTAGTTAATATGTTTCACAAGTCTGTCTTCAAACTCAATAATAA
>NZ_JBRIMB010000071.1:0-17388 GCF_052977265.1 Shewanella sp. 0m-8
ATGATTATACGCCTATCCTTGACTCTTTTTAGAGTACAGTTTGATAAGCAGTTACACAAAGTTAGTTACAGTCTCAAGATCCCCTTTTTTAACTATTCATTGTTCGGCTCAAGTGTTCAACGAGAGAATTATTTTGTCACTGCTGTTGTCAATGCATTCACTTCAGTTTCAACTTGTTTACCATTGACTGTCATCAACTTGATTTCATAAGAAACATTACCGTGGTCATCATCAAGTTCAACGCTCCACGCTTTACCGCTAAATTGTATTTCTGCTTGCTTCACAACATCTGCAAACGATAAATATTGACCACTGTTCAAGCCAGATAAATACAATGCATCTTCTAATTTATCATCAGCGTCATGATCATCATTCTGACCACGATTGTCTGTTAAAATAACATCACCGGTTTGTGTGTTGATTGCGGTATAAATTTTCTCACCGTTTTTACCGATTAATTCAATTTCATAGAAAACGTGTCCCATTTTCACTTCACGCTCGGCTTCAACCGTTACGCCGCCTGTGTTGGCTTCAGCCAATGCGACAGCCTGAAGTAGAGAGACAGTGTCTTGATTAAAAGATTTAGGGGCATCACCTGCATTTGCAGAGCCAATGGCCATCATGGCGCTCAGTCCAAGCAGAGTTGAAATAGTTGTTGTTTTAAAAACTGATGTATTGTTCATGGTTAAATCCTCATTTGTTTTAATGCAGACAGGGTGTTTCCTTGTCGATGAGGCTACTTTACTTAAGACATCTTTCCGCAAGTTTTCCTGAACTATACATTTTTGTAAGGTTTCAAGGCGAAGTCATATTGCAAGAGATAGGTTTAGGCCTATTTCTCTTACCCTGACAGCTCTTCCCCTAGCCAAAGTCAATGAAGCCAAAGTCAATGAAGCTAAAGTTCAATGGAGCAATGCGGTCTAAAACGAAAATATGCATATAACTGTTAAATAAAGGTATTGCTTAAACAAGGCAAAATAAATCAAAAAAGCGCTGTACAAAAAACGCACAGCAGTTATTATATCGCTCAGTTGTTCAGAGAGTTATTAAATGCAGCATCAAGTACAAGTAAAGCTTCCACTATCAAAACCGTGTTTTGTAGCTAGACGTTTGCCTTATATTTTAGCGTAACATGATATAATTCAATAAATTAACATAGTGTTAATGTTGAACTTTTTAAAACTAAATAAGGGGCATCATATGTCTAACTCAACTACTGGTACTGTAAAATGGTTTAACGAAGACAAGGGATTCGGTTTCCTTGCTCAAGACAACGGTGGCGCTGACGTATTCGTACATTTTCGTGCTATCGCATCTGAAGGTTTCAAAACGCTTACTGAAGGTCAAAAAGTGACTTTCGAAGTAGAGCAAGGCCCAAAAGGTCCACAAGCAAGCAACGTAGTCGCTCTTTAATCAAGCGCTAATAACGTAAGCTGATATGCAAAAAAGGTCGCTAATGCGGCCTTTTTTTGTGCCTGTAATTTTGAAAAGTTGAATAAAAAGCCTTCTCGTAAACAAAGAAGATCAAGGCTTTCACATTGCATTTTAAGTGTAGTGGCGTGTTAACTTTCGCTAACTCGTTATAGATGGGCTTACCAGTTTATAATCAGAAAATGGTGATGGCGGCAGTTAACCCATCAGCTTCTTAGAAGCTCATATCTTTCCCACACGCCTAATTTCCCTATAACCCAGCTAATTTCATCTGTATTGTTACGGTCAATTTAGCCACCTAATCAGAGGTCCAAAAGCATCCATTAACAATGTGCCATTAGTGAACGCGATTCTCTCTTCGCTTACTTGCTGTTATAGATCAAGCTGATTGGCTCTGTTCTGCGCTAATATAAGTCTATTAACATTCCTAACCTCTCCTTTAAGGGCTAAGGTATGTGATAAATAAAGAACAAAAGGAATGTTCCCTATGAGTAATAAGTCTAGCCTGGCGATGCAGTCAACCGTTGCCTCTTTTATGGTGGTATTTGGTGGGATGAATTTTGCGGTAAATGCAAATGATACCGCTGATCTTGATAGACTATATGGTATGCCTGTTAGCGCTTCCCACGTAAAATATTATGAAGTTGATCCCCATGACAACATCATGCTCAACCCCTATCTTCAGGTCGCGAATGAGCAGTGGTCGGCAGTGATTGATGCTACGAAATCTGCCTATGATTGGTGCATAGATGAACAAGGCAAGCTTGTCATTATTCAGCCTGTGCCACACCCAAGGGGTCGTCAATATTCCGGTAAATTTGTTCGACCAGAAGATGGATATACAAAATTAACGGGGTATACAGAGAAATATGGACACGTTTCGGCGACTGCAGGGCAAAAAGCCAGATTTTGTGGTGAGATCGTCTACGATAAAAATGGAGAGCGTTGGCTAGTTAACAATAAATCTGGACGATACAGTAAACACATCGATGATCGTACACCTGACAAATTGATTTATGCCGCTAAACTAATTAGAAAGTGGGTTGAGACTGGTGGAGAGGCTTGGGGGCCTACTATTTATCTATTAGAATATGGTCCTGAAGACATTATGAAGGCCGCTTTTCACTCTCTAAATGTTTATTATGCGAATCCTGAAACTAAAAAAATGCCTTATATAATATTATAAACCCCCGCTTATCAGTTGAAGCGAGGGTTTATTACTTACTGGCGACTTAAATAAGCCTATTCTCCTAAAATGTAAGGTTTTTTCTTTTTCTTCTCGTCAAGATATTTTATTTGACTGCTGCCTTCGTATTTATTTTGAGTTGCTTCGTTACCATAGGCTAAGCGGTATTGCACTTCTCCCCATGGCTTGCCTGACGGGTTAACGGTTGCTTTGATTAGTTTAGCTACATTAGCTAGCTGCTCAGGAGTACGATCGACATTATTTTTAGAGTAGCGGCCTGACTTGTTGTTAATCACCCAAGTACCATCTTCAAATAAAATTTCGCCGCCTAGACGAGCAACACCACCCGCTACACCAGATGTGTGACCAAATTTCTCTTTTGGATATTTCTTCTTGCCGCCCTTAACTTTAACTTTTTTCTTTCTACCATCTTCAGGTCTGATATAGCCATTTTTGTAGATACGCCCCATCGGGTGCGTCGCTTCTTGGACAATCGCAACATTACCATCTGCGTTTACTATATAGTTATAGACGCCAACTTCAGGATCGATCACTGCTGGTTGGTCTATAGTCGCAACCTGTAAGTACGGGTTAAGCATAATGTCGTCGGCTTGATCAACTTCATAATATTTAATATAAGAAGGTAGCGTTAATGTACCGTATAGTTTATCTAACTCACTGTCGCCTTGGGCTGTTTGCCCCGCAAATTTGTAGCCATTATTTTTAGAACCAGGCCAGAAATGTAACTTTGGGTTACCATTTTTTTGCAGCGCGATTTTATCTTGATCACTAATTTGGCCCTCTTCGTAAGCTAAGATTGAGTCACCGATAAGTTGAATCGCTGTGTTTTTATCTTTAAATCCACGCGCTTCAAGCTTAAAGTTACCTTTCTCATCGCGGCCTTTATAAGAAGTAAACCAAGTTTTGACAATAGTGGTAATGCCTGGAAACTTATCATCTAGACATGCAACATCACTACATACAGAAAGTGGACTACCATCTTGAACCATCAGAATTTTATAATCATTTTCGCCACCGTCCACTAGATCTAAGACGGCAATTGGGCGTGCTTTAATTACTGAGCCAATTGGCACTGCTGGACCCAAGACTAAAACATCCATTGGGTCACCGTCACCACCTTGATCTTTTGGTAAAATAGTTCTCGGGATCATACCGTAGTTGCCAGGGTATCCAAGATATTTTACATAACGTGGTTTACCGTTTTTCTGCTCCAGCTCTAACATGCCAGTTTTCTTATTTACTTCATATTTTGCAGTTTGGCCAGCAGGGATCTCGACGACGACATTGACGGTGCCATCGATGTTATGAGCACTATATCCAGAGAGAAAATTTTTCTCTCCTTGGAGTACTGAAACATGAGGAGCGACGCTAGCCATTGCTGTTGTTGTTAAACAAACAGCCGCTGCAACTAATGTGTAAGACAGTATTCTCTTCATTATCTTTATCCTAAGTTATTAAAAAAAAGTGTTTTATTGTAGAGTTTTGTTTACATACTTCTGGTGCAATTATGATGGGTCGTCATTAAATGCCACTGTCCCATCTGGATTCTTAGCTGGCTCTTTGTAGGACCTTAAATCTACATCTTTAAGCTGTGTAAACTTTTTAAGCTTCAATCCGCCTTTGCGCAAGTAGGTCGTTTTTGAGCCGCGCCAAACTGAATTTTTTGGTAAACCAATTTCGCTATCCATCTGCGCGTACATTTTTTGCATGAACTTTTCAGCTGTAATATGAGTTTCAGCCATGTCGTAGTAATCCCCAGTAGGGTAGCCAAATGAGAAATCATAGACAAATGCGTGCTCTCCCCCCTCAATGGGTAGCCATGCTTCCATGGAGATCCCCGCAGGAAAAGGCAAACCAGGAAGGATCATGAACCCAGGCTTCATCCTGACACTGTATGCACCAACACCTTCAAGGGGAATGCTTGGGTCAAGACCTAGGGTTTCTAGTTGTGGAACATATTGAGCAAAGTCAGCTAGCGTTTTTGGTAAATTGGTAAGTTCAACTTCTACTTTTACTGATTTTTCTAAGTAGGTATCGAGTAAGTGATTAGCAGCAGGACCTACATTCTCTTCAACAGATGCATCCTCTTCATCTTCCATAGCGGTAAATACGAGTTCAGGCTTTTCTCTATCGATAAACTTAACTGTTAACGCAGACGAAGAGGGCTTTCCTTCTAAATATTTTGTCGTGATTCTGACAACATATCCAAGCTTGGTTAGATCCCCTTTTGGCGTGTCGTAATACACTTTGGTTGAAAAAGTCAGTCCATCGGCATCAAAGGTTTTCTCTTCAAGCTGAATGTTTTCCTTTTTTGCAAATGCTTTAACTTTATTCCAAATCGTTTGTAAGCCTTCTTGAGGGGTCAGCCCCGCCTTAGCAGGGTCGATGAGAAACTTCATCTCTCTCGCTTCAACGATCTCTAATGCTTCAGGGTGCTTTTTTATCTGGACCTCATGAGGTAAAGCTGTTGCAGCTTGTACTGTGCTTGCTGTAAATAGTGAAAGAATCAGTGTTAAAGCCAGTGTTGTTTTCATAAATTTGAACCTCAAAAATAGTTAATCCAGCAGTAGCGGTTACATATTTGGTGCCATTAACCTTTATTACGAATAAATTTGCTCAAATAACCAATCAAAAACGTTGCTTAACCGTTATTTAAAACAAGTTATTTGTAACTAACTTAGTGCTAATCTAGCCTCCTCAAAAACAATAGTATTGATCTGCGTCAATCATATGTTCGGGTTTTGCAGTGGGCATGTAGCAACTTTGATATAGATCTAGTTTTAAGCATATCTGACAACTACTTGATCACGGAAAGGGGGGGGCAGATTTTTTTAGCTAGCATTTCGAGTAATGGACGTTTTGTATGAGAGCCATGATTACATTTTATTTACTTTTTATAGCGACAGATTGTTGCTGATTGCGCGTGGTTGGTATATCAATTTTTCAGGTTCTTTTTAAAATCATTTCAAGTAAAAACGAATGCTTTTACCTAGCAAATAAAGGGGTTTAAATAAATGAATTATGGGATCAATTACTTTCACTACAATGCATTACGTGCTTTTAAATATAGTTTTATCAATTAAAAACAACAACTGAAAAAGAGTGATGCAAGAGGCTCAATAATGGGAGGCTTGCCTCTAACTACTTACCTAAAGTAGATTCATCTTACATAGAGCAAAGCTAAACTTAACAAACCAACAAGCAAAATCAGATAATGAAACATAAACAATTACACCTAACCCCCTTAATGGTTGATTGCATTTTTAGGTTGCAACTTGTTAAAAGCTTACATCGGTATACTTAAAATCCCCTCGCCTCTTAGACAGCCCCGAGTCTTATGAAAAATTTCACCTAAGCTTTTTGCATAGGAGATATGTTATGGGTGGATAACGATATACCCAGAATTTAAAGAAGAAGCCGTTAAACTACTATTATGCGTGGCTGTTTTAAACTGCATTCTGCTCACAGAAAGTTGTCATCCTTATTGCGCAAAATCACATAAAACCACTATACTGTATAAATATACAGTTAACTATTTTTTAGCATGAACATAATTCCAATTTCAGCCAGTGCAGGCATAACAGGTTTTGAATCCCCTGCCACCGATTACAAGCAACTGCCGTTAAGTCTTGATGAATTACTGATTGAGCATCCGAGCTCGACCTTTATTGGCCATGCTTGTGGTGACTCTATGCAGGGGGTCGGCATATTCGATGGCGACATTTTAATAGTCGATAGGCATGTTGATGTGCGTAATCAAGACGTTATCGTGGCAAATTTTAACGGTTCATTTGTTTGTAAGATTATTGATAAGGTGAACAGATTGCTGTTATCTGCCAATGAATCTCACATGAGCACGCCTATCCTCGAGCACGACACTTTTAGTGTTGAAGGCGTGGTGATCCGCTCTATTCGCTGCCATCGTAAAAGCCCAATTCTAGAGAACGACTAACCATGTATGCGCTTGTCGATGCGAATTCTTTTTATTGCAGCGCTGAGCAGGTTTTTAGACCTGACTGGCGTAACCGCCCTATCATAGTGCTAAGTAATAACGATGGAATGATTGTTGCGGCTAACAGATTGGCAAAAGAGGCCGGAATTAACAAGTTCGGCCCTTACTTTGAAGCGCAAAAACTGTGTGAGCAAAAAGGTGTTATCGCGCTATCTTCAAATTATGAGCTTTATGGCTCATTATCTGCTGCCATGATGGAGGTGATTGGCCATTTTGCGCCTGAGCAGCATATTTATAGTATCGATGAGTCATTCTTATCGTTTAAGCACTGTTACCCCGCTATCCCTTGTTTAACTGAGCATGCGATGAAGATAAGGCGCGCCGTTTGGAAAGAAACACGGCTTCCTGTCTGTGTGGGGATTGGCTCGACGCTCACTCTGGCTAAGGTCGCCAATCACGCAGCTAAGAAAATACCCGGCTATAAAGGTGTTTGCGCCATTACCTGTGATGAACAGCGCATTGCCATTTTAAAAACCATGAAGACCGACGATGTATGGGGGGTTGGCAGACGTATATCTAACAGACTTGCGATGATGAATATTCACAGTGCTTTTGCCTTGTCACAGATGAAAGTCGGTATCGCAAGCAAGCAATTTAGTATCGAGCTTGAGCGTACCGTCCGTGAGTTGAACGGCGAAGTGTGCAAAACATGGGATGAAGCACGAGCTGACAAGCAACAGATCTTTTCTACCCGCAGTGTTGGTAACCGAATAACCGACATAACATCATTGTGTCAGGCGTTAAGCAAGCATGCATCAACCGCCGCGGCCAAAGCCAGGGCTCAAGGCTCACTCTGCCAAAGCATGTTAATTTTCGCTTCTAATTCCCCTTTTGATGAGCAGCCTAGCGGTTTTAAGTTTGTGCATCATTTTGCTTATCCAACGAATGACACGTGTGAATTGATAGAAGCTGCAACACGCGCGGCTATCGTCAGATTCAACTCCTCTATTCGTTATTACAAAATCGGCGTTGGACTAATTAATCTGTGTAGTGAGGCCAACCTGCAGCAGGACTTGTTCGAAAGCAGCAGAAACCCTAATAGAATGCAGGTATTAGATAGCATTAATGCTAAATATGGCACTGACGCACTGTTTCTGGCCGCTCAAGGCATATCACAGAAATGGGGCATGCGCAGAGAGATGCTTACCCCCCAATATACCACCCGCTGGAAAGACATCCCTATCATTAAATGTTGATGGGGACTTTCTAAATTTTTTTAACGACTTACATTGTTACTGAAACAAACTAGGACTAGTATTTGTTGAGACGAATGAACGCCTTGAAGCGTTATGAGTCTTCACCCCCTTCTCGACGACTGTCGAATAACCGGACTGGTTAACATTATGAGCGAAAATTCAACACAAGCACCATCCCATCTAGTACGTAATCTTATTCTTGCAGCCGTAGTGCTCGCAGTACTTGTTACTCTGAGTTATTTCTATATTCAACATCAAAAAAACTATCCGAGCACAGATGACTCTTATGTACATGCCAATATTATCTACATCGCTCCACAAGTCAGCGGCAAAGTCGTCAGTGTTAATGCATCTGATTATCAAAAGATTAGTCAAGGTGACTTATTGGTGCAGATCGACCCAGCTCCCTTTCAAGCTAAACTAGATGAAGCTCGCGCAGCCTATGAAATGGCGCTGCAAAATAATGCGGCAACCGATGATGCCATACTGGCTGCGAGTGCCAATGTTAAAAGTGCCGTCGCTCAATTATCTGATGCTCAGGTAACCTATAAACGTATTAAAGACTTAGTCGATAAAGAGTTGTTGCCTGCTCAGCAACTTGACGACTCGCGTGCCAAGCTATCGGCAGCTGAACAGAGTGTTATCGCCGCGCGGGCAACCATGGCTCAACTGATCAAATCTCAAGGTGCGCACGGTAATGCTGCGCCAGAAGTGAAAAAAGCGGCTGCAGCACTGAGTCAGGCAAGTTTATCGCTTTCATACACTAATATTTTCGCGCCTAAAAACGGCATTTTAGGTAAATTAAGTGCTCATGCTGGTAGCGTTGTATCTCCAGGGCAAGCGCTTGTGCCTTTAGTTGTTGATAACACGTATTGGGTTCAAGCTAATTTTAAAGAAACCCAACTTGAACGATTGACCGCAGGCCAGAGTGCAACAATCACCCTAGACCTTTACCCTAAGGTGGATTATCACGGCACAATTGAAGCCATTTCACCGGCCAGTGGCGCTTCCTTTACGCTGTTGCCGCCTGAAAATGCCACGGGAAACTGGGTTAAAGTGCCACAACGTTTCCCTGTGTTAATTCGCCTCTCTAACGAAAGTGAGCATCCTGACTTTCCACTACGTGTGGGTGCAAGTGCTAACGTAACCATTGATACGATTGATAGCCAACCAAAGCATCAAGAGAAGTAACATGAGCGATAATTCAGAGACAATGCCTAATACTGATGACAGTCAGGTATTGAGTGAAAGCAGCCGCAAACTCGTCACGTTAGCGGTAATGCTATCTGCCATCATGGTATTGCTTGATATGACCATCGCCAATGTTGCCTTACCGCATATGATGGGGGCATTGGGGGTCACGTCTGATCAAATTACCTGGGTACTGACTTCTTATTCTATGGCTGAAGCGATATTTATTCCGCTAGCCAGTTTCCTCGCGCTTAAATTTGGTGTGCGTAATCTACTGTTGGTTTCAGTGAGTGGCTTTATGATCAGCTCTGCACTTTGTGGACAAGCAGATAGCATTGCTGAAATGGTCACCTTTAGGGTGATGCAAGGAGCATTTGGGGCTTCGGTTATCCCACTATCTCAGTCAATAATGGTGCAGATCTATCCCGCAAGCCAACGTGGTAAAGCCATGGCACTGTTTAGTGTCGGGATATTACTAGGGCCTATTTTAGGGCCGACACTGGGTGGCGTTATTACCGAGAATATGAATTGGCGCTGGATTTTTTATGTGAACCTCCCCGTTGGCGCTGTCTGCCTTACGCTGATTTACTTATTTGTTAAGCTCGGTGGTAAAGGTAAACCTAAAATTGATTGGCCAATCGTCATCGCAATGACCATTGGTATTGGTTTGTTGCAGATGGTGCTCGACCGAGGGAATCAAGAGTCCTGGTTTGAGTCTAATACCATCTTGTTTGCCACCATTATTAGCGTAATTGCGATAGTTTTCTTTGTCGCGCGCTCTTTTATTACTAAGAGTGATATCGCGCCAGTGTGGTTGTTACGCGATCGTAACCTTGCTATGTCATGCCTTGTGATGGCGGGTTTCTCAATGGGGATGTTTGGCATTACTCAGCTGCAACCCATGATGCTGGAACAGCTATTGAATTATCCGGTTGAAACAACTGGTTTTGCTATGGCACCAAGGGGCCTAGCATCAGCTATTGTTTTGCTAGGAATGGCACGTTACATGGACAAAATCGATGCGAGGCTACTTATCGCAGTTGGCCTATCGCTTAATGCCCTTGGCACCTATTTGATGACTCAGTATTCACTTGAAATTGATATTTACTGGATTTTACTGCCGAGTATTATACAAGGTGCGGGAATGGGATTGGTTTTTGCACCGCTAAGTCAGCTGGCCTATGCAACCCTATCACCGAAAGAAACGATTAGTGGTGCTGTGGTGTTTAATTTGTGCCGAACTATTGGTGGCTCTTTCGGCATATCTATCGTTAATACCTATTTCTCGCGGATCCAGCAACAAGAGTGGAACCAGTTAGGCGGCGCTCTTTCGCCAAGTAACACTGTTTTACAGAACGCGGCGCAGATGCAAGGTACTACGATCACTGACCCGTCATTTATAGCCCAACTGCAGAATATACTGCAGCAGCAATCAACATTAACGGCGTTCGTGTATACGTTCGGTTTTTTACTGGTCTCCTACTTATGTTTAATTCCGCTACTGGCTTTATTTAAACCTAAGCCCAAAATTGAATCGGCTCCATAACTCAATTCACATTTTCTAACTATGCTGGCAGTTTAAAATAATAAGCTAAGCGTTCTATCAGAGGACGCTTAGCTTTTATCATTTAGTCTTAAATGTCGAGAATCCAGGCTTCACTTCGATAACACTAGGGTGATGATTAATTTACGCTCGATAAATGGATTTATATCAGCCTACTTTTTACGTTTAAGCTTTTGATACAAACTTCGACATAAGTTAACGCCCCCGCTCCAAGCGGGCTGCCATTAACATTTAATGTTGTTATCCGCCTCATTTTACATCGTTCTACAACTAAGTATTAGCTTTATTTATACGGCTTGATTACGTTTGTTTTTATTTATTAGATTCGCTTCTATATTTGCTTGACTCTGCGTCAACAATCACTAAACTACGCGCCGTTTGCCTGATGTGCAACTGCTGTAGCCCTGTATTGGCGTAGCTTTTTCGTTTTAGGTAAGCCGTGTATTTTCTTTATTTAATCCAAGGACAATAAATGGCAAGCGATAATAATTATAGTTTAACCCCGGTACCGATATCGGCACGTAAAGGGGTGCTTTCTCTAACAATGGTGATGTTAGGGTTAACCTTTTTTTCAGCAAGTATGTGGACAGGAGGAACACTCGGCACTGGCCTCTCCTTTAATGATTTTGTTCTCGCAGTTCTCATTGGTAATTTAATTCTCGGTATTTACACTTCGTTTCTTGGTTACATCGGCGCTCAATCTGGTCTTTCGACTCATCTCCTCGCTCGTTACTCTTTCGGTTTAAAAGGTTCTTGGTTACCCTCGCTACTTCTCGGTGGCACTCAAGTTGGTTGGTTTGGTGTTGGCGTTGCTATGTTTGCTATCCCAGTCCAAAAAGCCACAGGCATCGACACTAATCTGCTTATCATTATCTCGGGTCTATTAATGACCATCACAGTTTACTTCGGTATCGGCGCGATTATGATTTTATCCGCCATAGCAGTTCCTGCAATCGCACTATTTGGTGGTTTCTCAGTTGTTCAAGCGGTTGATACCATGGGCGGGATGCAAGGTTTAATGGCTGTTGAGCCACAAAATCCAATTGATTTTAATACCGCCTTGGTTTTGGTTGTTGGCTCGTTCATTTCAGCTGGCACACTGACTGCAGATTTTGTTCGCTTTGGTAAGAACCCAAAAACTGCCGTGTTTGTCACTATGTTTGCCTTCTTCGTGGGTAACTCACTGATGTTTATCTTTGGCGCTGCAGGCGCGGCGGCAACAGGCCAAGCCGATATTTCAGAGGTGATGATTGCACAAGGCTTATTGATCCCAGCGATTATCATCTTAGGCTTAAATATTTGGACCACTAACGATAATGCGCTATATGCTTCAGGCCTTGGTTTTGCAAACATTACCGGCTTACCGAGTAAATACTTATCGATTTTTAACGGCATAATCGGCACCCTGTGTGCACTATGGTTATATAATAACTTCGTCGGCTGGTTAACCTTCTTGTCTGCGGCAATCCCGCCGATTGGTGGCATTATTATCGCCGACTACCTTCGAAACCGCGAAAAATACAAAGACTTTGCCAATGCCAAGTTTGCGACTGTCAATTGGGCTGCGATTAGCGGCGTCATGATAGGCGTACTGGCAGGCCATTTGTTACCTGGCATAGTGCCAATTAATGCTGTGCTTGCTGGCGCCTTCAGCTATCTATTAATAGATGAAGTTCAGGTTCGTATAGGCAAACAGAATTTAGTTAAATCAGATTGTAAAAATGCTACCAATGCATAAGGAAAACTCCATGTCATCAGCAAATATGTTGATCAAAAACGTATCGCTAAGCGGTAAAGAAGGCCTTTATCAACTACTCATTGAAGGTGGTCAGTTTAAAGCGATTGTGCCAATGGCTGATAGCATTGAGCTGCCAAGCTCTGCGTCATTAGAGATCATCGATGGCGAAGGCGGTATGGCTGTAGCTCCTTTTTGTGAGCCTCATGTCCACTTAGATACAACGCAAACCGCTGGCGAGCCAAGCTGGAATATTTCAGGCACCTTGTTCGAAGGTATCGAGCGTTGGTCTGAGCGTAAATCTATGCTGTCTATCGAAGACGTTAAGTCTCGCGCTAAGCAAACGCTAAAGTGGCAAATAGCCAACGGTATTCAACATGTTCGTACTCACGTTGATGTGTCTGATCCAACCTTGATTGCACTTAAAGCTATGCTTGAAGTGAAAGAAGAGATGAAAGACTGGGTCGATATCCAGATTGTGGCTTTCCCGCAAGAAGGTATTTTGTCTTACCCTAACGGTAAAGAGCTGCTAGAAGAAGCCGTTAAACTTGGCGCGGATGTGATTGGCGCAATCCCCCACTTTGAATTTACCCGAGAATACGGCGTTGAGTCATTGCATTATGTATTTGAGCTAGCGCGTAAATACGACCGCCTTATCGATGTGCATTGTGATGAGATTGATGATGAGCAGTCGCGATTTGTGGAAACCGTTGCAGCCCTTGCCCATAAATATCAAATGGGCGAGCGCGTAACGGCGAGTCACACCACGGCGATGCATTCATATAATGGTGCTTATGCGTCGCGTCTGTTCCGCTTACTTGGTATGTCGGGCATTAACTTTGTCGCTAACCCGCTGGTTAATATCCACTTGCAAGGTCGCTTTGACGATTACCCTAAGCGCCGTGGTATTACCCGTGTGAAAGAGATGCTCGCCGCTGACATTAATGTTTGTTTCGGTCACGACGATATTTTCGATCCTTGGTATCCGCTCGGTACAGCTAACATGTTGCAGGTGCTGCACATGGGTCTACATGTTTGCCAAATCATGGGTTACGATCAAATCAACAACTCGCTTGAGCTTATCACCAGCAAGTCTGCCCGTACGCTAAATATTCAAGATCAGTATGGGATTGAACTTGGCAAGCCTGGTAACTTGCTCGTTCTACCTGCCGACAATGGATTTGATGCGGTTCGCCGTCAGGTTCCTGTTCGTTATTCAATACGCCAAGGTAAGGTGCTGGCTGAAACTCAAATTGCCACCACGCAGATCCATTTGGCTGAATTAGAGAGTGTGACCTTCCGTCGTTAAACAGTATAACCTCAGTTTCAGACCATTGAAGTGATCATCACAAGTGGTTCAAGATTGTAAAAAACGGCTAAGCTAACCAGCTTAGCCGTTTTTTTATCTGCAAGTGTTGCATTAAAAATGCTTGAAGCCATTAGTTGTAGAGTTAAACCCCGAAGTGAATCCACAATCACGTTTTATGCAAAATAAGAAATATAACCTCGGGAATTTTTGATACCTTCATTCAGTTTTCTGCATATCTAGTCGCCACGATTTCAGTCTTCGTATGCAAAACCAAGTTAATGCCCTTCTCCTCCACGTTTTTAAAAAGCTTTAGATTGTACTGATGGTAGTGTGATTTTCATTTCTATGATTTGATTTTTATGCAAGCTATGAGAAAATCCGCGCCCACGTAATGTAGCCGCAAAATGATGACCCAAGTGATAGAAGATAGAAATTTTGATGATTTAGCTCATAAGTTTGCCGCCAGTATTTACGGCACCGCTAAAGGCGAAATAAGGCAAACCGTTGTTTGGCAAGATATTGAACAGATCTTGTTGATGCTATCTAACGATAAATCGGCCAATACCGCGAGTGAGCTCAGTGTGCTTGATGCGGGCGGGGGTCTAGCGCAACTATCACAAAAAATTGCAGCACTTGGCCATAATGTCAGCCTATGCGATCTATCAAGTGAAATGCTCACTCTGGCTAAGCAAGATATTAGTGGCAATCAGCTGTTGGATAAGTACCAGTTTATTCATAGCCCAGTGCAAAACATTGCTGAGCACTTACAAGCTCCTGTCGATTTAATCCTGTTTCATGCGGTGATGGAGTGGTTAGCGGAGCCGATTCAGGCGTTATCTACACTGTGTGAGCAGGTCAAACCTGGCGGCATTATTTCGGTGATGTTTTATAACTATAATGGTCTGCTATTTAAGAATTTAATCTGTGGCAACCTTAACCATATTGAAAAAGGGATGCCCCACCGTAAACGGTTTAAGTTACAACCTCAGCAGGGAATAAAGCCAGAATTGGTATATGGATGCCTTGAGCAAGCGGGTTTTAATATTTTGGGGAAAACCGGCGTTAGAACTTTTCATGACTATATGCAAAACCATGATATGGGAGACTTTCGTTTTGAGCAGATTGTTGCCATGGAGCAGAAGCTATGTCGTCAAGAGCCATTTTTATCGTTAGGCCGCTATATTCATGTTTATGCACAAAAATGGGTATAAAAATAGCACTATTAATCCCCGTTTAACCTTGTGTTGATAAAATAACCGTGACAAAAGTTGGAGCAAAAGTATCACAAGAGGTGCTTTATGTTTATTGGTACAGGGTTAACATTGAAATGGCTAGGGCTGGTGATCTTTTATATTGTGCTCATAAGGATCTGCTCTAAATAAGTCACTTTATGCGGTGATGATTATGCAGTAATTGTTTAGAGTAACCGCTTGAATGGCTATAAAATCGCGCTAACAATAACTCACTGTTAGCGCTTTAGCACAATTACACTATCCGCATTTAACTATCGCAAGGCGGCCTAACTTAACGCTGCTAACTCTTTTTGTACCGCTATCACGACATCTTCAGGTTTAGCTAAATACTGTGAGTGATCGATAAAGATAGCATCATCACCATAAGTCAGCACGAGTACAGGAAACGCCGATGTTCCAATGGCCTCTCCTATGTCAGCAATCCCCGCCAACACACTTTCAGCTTCGTGGCTGATAACATCTTTAAAAACTTTATTAGAAGGCGAAAGCTTGTGTTGTGCAATGATAGGCTCGAAATCTTCTCTAGAATTTAATGGATTGCCAGTAACAAAGTGTTGCTTTTGCAGTGCTTGTAGCAATTCAAACTCTTTATCAGCCTGTTTAGACTGAGCCCAAGACATGAAGTTAGCGCTCTTGATTGAGTTAACTTTAGTGCTGACTTGTTTTACGTAGTCATCACCAAAAACGACTGGACTGATAGCGCGAACTTGCGAGACCTGATCCTTTTTAGGGGCATCTTTGCCATTATAGTGGGCACAATGTAGTAAATGAATTTCGGTAAAATCAAAAGCATTAATCAGTTCAGCAGCGATAGGTGTAACTGCATAGCTCCATGGACAATGAGAGTCGTAGATAAAATAAAGCGTTAAAGATTCGTTGTGAGTATTTGTCTGATTGGCTGGCATTGACGATGATCTTGTTCATATATTATGTAATGCCGATCCTAAGGGCTTTATTGTCTTTATTCAAACAGCAATCTTGTTTATCTGGAACATTTTTATAAAAAGGGCATAAAAAAAGGAAGTAACTTGTCAGATACTTCCTTTTCGGCTGAAATAGCTCGTTATTACGATTATATGGCTTCTGGTTCTAAGACCGGGTTGACACCTTGCCATTGAAAATGATTATTTGGCTTTTTAGTCACTATGCCTTCACTAAACATTTTACTGAAAATGTCATCAACCTCTTCAGCACTGATCTTCAAGTACTGACTCACCGCGCGTTTACTGCAATTAACTCGATTTGCACCTAATGCATCGATTACTTGCTCATAAGTCGACTTAGCTTCTGGCTCGTTGAGTTGTTTAGGCTCAAACAGAGGAATAAAACCGGTTTCATCACTATGTAATCGTCTATAAGCATCTAGCGTAATAGGTTCAAGTTGCGCCGATTGTTGTTTAAATCGTTGTCGAAAACGATTTTCTTCACCAATTAGCCCCACAAAAAATGCGGCAAAGAAATCCAATAAAATGGATAAGAACACCACTAATCCAAGCTGCGCTGTCTCAGCTTTAATATTCAATGACATTGCTAGACTTTCAATTAAGCCAACAATCGAACCTTGGCTTACAACCGGGATGCTGTCTCTCTGGATGGCTAGCTGTTGTTGCTGCTCACGTAATTTATTGTTCTCTTTTTGAATTCGCATCACACCGGTAGCAATTCGCTCCATCTGGATGTACTTTTCAGCGGCAACATTGTTAAGTGCAATCTGCTTGTCGATAGCATCGATTTGCATATTAAAGGCATTAGCCTTGCTCTGCTGCACATGAACATGTTCTTGGGCCTTGTTCGTGGCGCTGTTGATCCCGCCAATAGAACCGCCAATAGAGATGGCAGCCAACACGGCATAAAAGCCAAGCGCTGAAAACATGCCAATAAAGTTCTTCCTAGAGTAACGTTCACCGACTTCATACCACGCAAAGAATTTACCGAGTTCAAAAATGACGGCTAATCCACCAAATAACAACTGCATGACAGGATCATCATCAATTGAAAGAAACAGTAATAATGAAAAGATAATCGAGGCTAAGATAGATGCGCCCGTGAAGCTGTAAACACTCCACATAGCAAACTTGCCTTTTGGAAAACGAACTGCGTGATTTTGATTGTAAAGCATAGTGGACTTCTAATATTAGACTTATAAGTGAAAATAGGAAGGAAACTCTGAGTATGTATTACTTGAGAATATAAGCGTTTAGCTTACACTAATTCAGACTAATTCTCTTCAACTAACTTAGTTACTAGAATCTTATGCGCAATATTCAGCCGGATATTAAATTTATGCTAATTCAATGTTTGAATTCAGATGATTAACTGGCAAGTTGTACCGCTTATGTCGAGAATTTAGGAGTAAACGTACAAGCCTTTATATTAATTTGGTTCAATCTATCGTTTTTCCAAAGTTAAATGAGTCAGAGTCTGACGAATCCCCACAAAAAGATAAACAGAAATAATGAGATAGGCAAAATAATAAGGAACATTCATGGC
>NZ_JBRIMB010000072.1:0-15984 GCF_052977265.1 Shewanella sp. 0m-8
AGAGTTCAGAGCGAGTGACAAAATTGTGTTCTAGGGATTGGGCAAGTGTGACCAGTTAATTTTCCAGTTTGGTATAAATCTTATTCAACGGCGCTTAAAACCAAAAGCCCATGTCGGTCTAATCAGATCAACATGGGCTTCTTAATGCTACGTTAAAACTCATAGCGTACCAACCGCACTATTTAAAATTGAGAGCGCACCGCAAACACCCACTGAGTGTCTTCGCTTTCAAAGCGATCAAGCTTTTCCCAATCATACTGATAACGCACAAGCCAAGACCATTGTGGGTTAATCTGATAACCAAGTGCTAGCCAACTTCTCGCCTCATAGCGCTCAACGCCGTCAACACCGGCATTACCCTGCAGGTAAAACTCACTATACCAATGTTCAGTCATCGCCTTTAACACAGTCATATTGGCATTGGCAGCAGTGCTGTCTTTATATGACTTAACGGCTAAATGATTCACCGCCAATTCTGTAAATACCTGGGTTGAAAACCAGCCCTGATGCTCGGTCATAAGTCCCATTTGGTACTGATAATGGCTGGCTTTACCTTGGGGTGTATCAGTTTTACCATGAACAACAGAGGCTCTAAAATTTACCTGCTGCGTAGAGTAAAGGTAACCTAAGTGCCATTTATCGCCGCCAATATTGGTATTGGCTGAAAACTTTTGGTGGCTTGTTGCAAAGCTACCACCAAGCTTAAACACATCGCCATCAAAACCAACATAGAGCGAATCATTCAAATTTAATGGATCTGCAATATGTCTAAAATCGCCTGCGAAAACTGGGACTGATGCAACTGAGAGTAATAACAAAGCCCCCAGAAAATGACTTAACCTCTTTACTGACATTATATCTACCGTCAAAAAAGCGCTATTATTACTTTAGCGCCAAGTATCGGCAAGAGCTTTTACTTTATATTACAACCCATTAACCCTGAACGATAGCGCCACCAAACCATTAACATTGGTAACGCTAATAAGCGTAAATATGAGCCATATAGAGCAAGATTATTGACCTTCTCAAGGTTAAATCTTACGGTAATAAAAGGAACTCGATTTGATTCAAAAAAGCAGTAAGCCTTCAGCAATGACGCAAATTTGGCATATTGTGTCTATGATCCCTGAAGGGAAAGTCTGTTCTTACGGAAAAGTCGCCGACTTAGCAGGCTTACCAGGGCGAGCTCGTTACGTTTCAAAAGCGCTTAAGTTAGCACCCGATGAATTAAACCTGCCATGGCACAGAGTGATTAATAGCCAAGGAAAAATATCATTTGCTGAACATAGCTCGCCATTCATTGAACAGATGCAGCGACTGCGCAGCGAAGACATTATAGTGAACCGTGGCAAAGTTAAGTTGTCTGAATATGAGTGGCAACCTGATATCGCAACATTAGTGCTTTCATTACCATTTTAGATGCTAGTGTCATTAATATATTGTATTAAAATTAGGCCAGTGCCAAATCATCCTCGATTGTAAGGAGTTGTCTTTGTTAAAAACGTTACCAGCTCTATTCGCTACTAGCTTGCTGTTTGTCAGTCATATTTGTCTTGCCAATACAACAGCATTAACACCACATACTGCAGAGTATCAAGTCAATTACGGCAGTATTGAACTAGGCCGCGCCCGCTATATCCTCGATGCGCCCGACGGCAACCTATTTCAATACCGTTTTGATAGTGATGTGGGCTTGCTCATGCTATCTGACCAACGTCATATACGCAGTGAATTTACTTTAGAGGGTAATAATCAGCTGATGCCTATGCGTTATTCAGTTGAGCGCACCGGCACCGGACCAAGTTTTAGAGAGCAAGCCGCTTTTGCAAAAGGCCAAAATGTTATCCATAGCCGATACAAAGATGAGCGAACCCAATTTCCTTATGACAGCCAGTTATTTGATCCGCTGATGGTTCAGTTACAGTTTAGACTCGACATGGAAGCCCATAAAGATGAACTGCATTACACCATGGTAAAAGAGGGCGAGGTCGATGATTACGCTTTTAAAATTGTAGGCAAAGAACGGGTAAATATCGACAGTGGCAGCTACCAAACCATTAAGTTTGAAGTGGTACGCAAGAGCAAAAAACGCCAGACTTTCTTTTGGATGGCGCCAGAACTTAGCTACCTTCCTATCCGCTTAACCCATTTTGAGAAAGGCAGTAAACAACTCGACATCAAACTGCTTAATTATCATTTTGCCCCCGTAAAGCCAATTGATGAATCAACATCAGAACAGGCTCAATTACATGATGTTCCTAGCAATGAAAAAGGCTAATTTCGCAGCTACAGCGTATCAAGTTCTAAAAGCTCGCCACACCAAACGTAGCGAGCTTTTTTATTTCAGTAAGCCGTTATTAACTGGACGAGCTGACTAACTCACCTTTTTTAAATAACTTCCATTCACCGGGAGTTAATACGTTCCACTGTTCGTTATTAGTTAAAGGCCTTGTGGCTATCACCGTGACAACATCGTTAGGTGTGGTCTCTTTATCAAAGTCAATCACCACATCGGTATCAATCAACTTAGCTTTGCCAAAAGGCGCGCGTCGAGTGATATAGCAAAGGTTATTGCTGCAATAACTCATAAGGTGTTCACCGTCACTTAAGATCATATTGAACACACCTAATGTGCGAATTTCATCGGCGAGTGTCGAAATATAATCATAAACCGCTAGCCTATCAGCAGGAGCTGTATCACCAAATGCCTCAACCACTTTGTCCATGATCCAACAAAAAGCCATTTCACTATCGGTATCCCCTACCGCGGTAAAACGCTTTGAGACAAATTTTTGCTCATAACCACTTAGCTGACCATTATGGGCGTATGTCCAATACTGGCCCCAAAGCTCACGCGTAAACGGGTGGGTATTTTCAAGTGAAACACAACCTCGATTAGCTTGACGGATATGACTTACAACCACTTCGCTTTTTATCGGGTACGATTTTATAAGCTGTGCAACATGAGACTCGCTACTCGGGCGCGCATCTTTAAAGGTGCGGTTACCTTTACCTTCGTAAAACGTGATCCCCCAACCATCGACATGTGGTCCAGTTACACCCCCTCGTTGGGCAAGCCCTGTAAAACTAAATACAATATCGGTCGGAACATTGGCACTCATGGCCAGTAACTCGCACATTAATCTCTATCCCGTTTATCTATTACTATCTTCTCTAATTACACCATTTTACTCACTTGATAGCCATTGTGAAATGTTTATCCCGATACAAAAATTTAAACATTTGTTTAAAAAAATCTTGTATTAAAATTAACTAAGGTTTAGATTTTGTGAGACACAGGTCTGACCACGCACTATAATTGTGAGGAAGAACCTAAAATAAGTGCCTTTAGCACCACTATAGGTCACACATAAAAGGAGAATTACAGTGACGACCCTACTTTGGATCTTGGCGATGATTGTGACGATAGGCGCATTTGCTTATCTCAGAGTCTCTTTACTAACTGCCACCTTAGGCACCGCGATTGTATTAGCAATTGGTACCGGAGCCGCAAGTGTAAGCCCATTACTGTGGGTAGTATTTCTTGTCATTGCTCTACCTCTTAATATCAGCTCATTTAGACAAAACGTTATTACTCGCCCACTTCTAAAAATGTACCGCGGCATCATGCCGGAGATGTCTTCCACAGAAAAAGAAGCCATCGAAGCGGGAACCACCTGGTGGGAAGCCGACCTATTCGCTGGCAAGCCTGACTGGCGCAAGCTACACAATTACCCAAAAGCGAGCTTAAGCGCAGAAGAGCAAGCTTTCTTAGATGGTCCAGTTGAAGAAGTATGTCGCATGCTAAACCAGCATCAAGTGTCTCATGAACTTGGTGATCTTCCTGAAGAGATCTGGCAATACCTTAAAGATCATGGTTTCTTTGCCATGATTATCAAAAAGAAGTACGGCGGTTTAGAGTATTCGGCTTACGCTCAATCACGTGTTCTGCAAAAACTTGCAGGTCTAAGCAGTGAGCTGGCTTCAACCGTTGGTGTACCTAACTCACTCGGTCCTGGTGAATTACTACAGCATTATGGTACTACCGCTCAGCAAGACCATTACTTACCTCGCCTTGCTAAAGGCTTAGAAGTACCTTGTTTTGCACTAACAAGCCCAGAAGCTGGTAGTGATGCTGGCGCAATTCCTGATTACGGTATCGTCTGTAAAGGTGAATGGGAAGGCGAAGAAATATTAGGTATGAAGCTAACCTGGAACAAACGCTATATTACCCTTGCTCCAGTTGCTACCGTACTGGGGCTTGCATTTAAACTGCGCGATCCAGATCAACTACTTGGTACTCAAGAAGAACTCGGCATCACCTGTGCTCTAATCCCTACCGATATTGAAGGTGTTGAAACTGGACGTCGTCACTTCCCACTAAACTGTATGTTCCAAAATGGTCCTACTCGTGGCAATGAAGTGTTTGTACCGCTCAGCTTTATCATTGGCGGCGTTGAAATGGCTGGCCAAGGCTGGAGAATGTTAGTTGAGTGTCTATCGGTTGGCCGTGGTATTACCTTGCCGTCTAACTCTGCCGGAGGCATTAAAACCGCAGCACTCGCAACAGGCGCTTACGCCCGTATTCGTCGTCAGTTTAAGTTACCTATCGGTAAGCTTGAAGGGATCGAAGAGCCAATGGCGCGCATTGGCGGCAATGCTTATCTAATGGATGCGGTGACCTCACTGACAACGACGGGTATTGATCTTGGCGAAAAGCCGTCAGTTATCTCAGCCATTGTAAAATATCACCTAACAGACAGAATGCAGCGATGCGTTATTGACGCGATGGACATTCATGGTGGTAAAGGTGTGTGCTTAGGCCCAAATAACTACTTAGGCCGCGGATATCAGGCTGCACCCATTGCGATTACCGTAGAAGGTGCCAACATTCTTACCCGTTCGATGATCATCTATGGTCAAGGCGCGATTCGTTGTCATCCGTATGTATTAGCCGAGATGGAATCAGCATTTGATACCGACGCAAGCAGGGGCCTACGCGATTTTGACACGGCTATATTTGGTCACATTGGATTTACCACCAGCAACCTAGTCCGTAGTTTCTGGATGGGTCTAACGTCGAGCCGCTTCTCTAACGCACCATATTCAGATAAGACTAAACGTTACTATCAGCAGATGAACCGCTTTAGCGCTAACTTAGCACTACTATCGGACCTTGCGATGGCCACTCTTGGCGGTAACCTTAAGCGTAAAGAGCGGATCTCAGCCCGTCTTGGCGACCTACTTAGCCAGCTGTATCTTGCTTCAGCAACCCTTAAGCGCTATGAAGATGAAGGTCGTTTGACTGAAGATCTGCCACTCGTGCAATGGGCTGTAGAAGATTCACTATACAAGTTACAATCATCGCTTGATGACCTATTAGATAACTTCCCTATGGGTCTAGGTGTTGCGCTGCGAGCTGTGATCTTCCCATTTGGTCGTCCACTTAAGCGCCCAAGTGACATACTTGACCATAAGGTAGCAAAAATCATGCAAACACCTTGTGCAAGTCGTGACCGTTTAGGCAAAGGCCAGTTCTGGACGCCTAGCGAACATAACGCTGTGGGTATTCAAGAACAAACCTTTAAAGATATCTTGGCATCTGAGCCTATCTACGACAAAGTCTGTAAAGCGGCAGGTAAGCGCCTGCCATTCATGTGGCTTGATAAAATCGCAGCTGAAGGTAAGGCGCTTGGGGTACTAAGTGAAGATGAGATTGCCTTGCTTGAGCGAGCTGAAATCGGCCGTATGAAGTCAATCAATGTCGACGATTTTGACCCAGAAGAGTTAAAAGCGCGCACACTTGAGTACACTAAACAGGTACAAGCTGCGTAAGCTTTTCTTGTAAGCTTCTCATGTAGGTTTGACTGATAAACTTTAGTAATAAGCACTACGAAAAAGAGGCCTAAGCTAATAACTTAGGCCTCTTTTTATTGGCTAATTATTGATAAATCGCCCTCATAAAAGACAATCAATACAGTATCAAATAACCAATTAGCTTAAATCGAAACGGTCTGAGTTCATGACTTTAGCCCACACTGCAACAAAGTCCTGCACGAACTTTTGTTTATTATCATCCTGAGCGTAAACTTCTGCATAGGCGCGAAGAATGGCGTTGGAGCCAAACACAAGATCAACTCGTGTTGCGGTCCACTTAACCTTCCCCGTTTTGCGATCACTGATTTCATACAAATTATTACCTGCGGGCTTCCATGCGTTATTCATGTCTGTCAGGTTAACAAAAAAGTCGTTTGTCAGAACTCCCGGATGTTCGGTTAATACTCCATGGCTCATGCCGGCATAGTTTGTACCTAATACGCGCATACCACCGACGAGTACCGTCATCTCTAGTGCTGAGAGTCCAAGCAACTGCGTTTGATCAAGCATCAACTCTTCAGCGCTGACAACATAATCGCTCTTTAACCAATTACGATAACCATCATGAAGAGGTTCTAAAACATGAAAAGATTCAATATCGGTCATTTCCGCCACAGCATCTCCACGGCCTGGCGAAAATGGCACACTGATATCAAACCCTGCTGCCTTAGCGGCCTGCTCGACACCAAGGTTACCAGCAAGCACAATGACATCTGCCACACTCACGCCATTTTTTACAGCAATGGGTTCGAGCACGGCTAACACCCGGTTAAGCTTTTCAGGCTCGTTGCCTTGCCAGTCTCTTTGTGGTGCCAAACGGATCCGTGCCCCATTAGCACCGCCGCGAAGATCAGAGCCACGGAAGGTTCTTGCACTGTCCCATGCAGTTGTGACCATCTCGCTAATACTTAGACCACACGCCATTATTTGCGCCTTAATCGACGCGACATCGTAATCACTGCGTCCACTAGGCACAGGATCTTGCCAAAGCAGTTCAGCATCTGGTACATCAGGGCCTATATACCTTGTTTTCGGCCCCATATCACGGTGAGTCAGCTTGAACCATGCCCTAGCAAATACTGCAGAAAAGTGTTCAGGATCCTTGTAAAAACGTGCTGAAATCTTCTGGTAATCGGGATCTAACTTCATCGCCATATCGGCATCGGTCATAATAGGATTGTAGCGCCTGGTCAGATCTTCAACATCGACAGGCTTATCCTCTTCTTTTATATTAATAGGTTCCCACTGCCAAGCACCTGCGGGGCTTTTATTTAGCTGCCACTCATGGTTGAGTAGTAACGTAAAATAACCGTTGTCCCACTGAGTTGGATGCGTTGTCCATGCACCTTCAAGGCCACTTGATACCGTATCACGGCCAATGCCCCGTTCGGTTTTATTTATCCAACCCAAGCCCTGATCTTCTACATCAGCACCTTCTGGGACAGGGCCTAATAACTCTGCATCACCATTACCGTGACATTTACCTACGGTATGCCCTCCGGCCGTTAGCGCAACGGTTTCTTCATCATTCATCGCCATTCTCTCAAAGGTGACGCGCACATCTTTGGCCGTTTTAAGTGGATCAGGCTTACCATCAACCCCTTCAGGATTAACGTAAATAAGTCCCATCATCACTGAAGCTAGTGGGTTTTCCAGATCGCGCTCGCCAGAGTATCGACTGCCTTCGCTGCCGCTGGGGGCTAACCATTCTTTTTCTGCCCCCCAGTAAATATCCTTTTCAGGATGCCAGATATCCTCACGACCAAAGCCAAAACCAAAGGTTTTAAGGCCCATTGATTCATAAGCTATGGTGCCCGCATAAGCAATCAAATCAGCCCAGCTCAGCTTGTTGCCATATTTCTTTTTAATGGGCCAAAGTAGACGGCGAGCCTTATCTAAATTGACATTATCTGGCCAGGAATTAAGTGGCGCAAAACGTTGATTCCCCCTACCCGCACCGCCTCGGCCATCTGCCGTACGGTAAGTCCCTGCGGCATGCCAAGACAAACGGATCATAAGGCCACCATAGTGCCCCCAGTCTGCAGGCCACCAATCTTGGCTATCTGTCATTAACGCATGCAGATCTTTCTTAAGTGCAGCAACATCTAATTGTTTCACCTGTTCACGGTAGTTAAACCCTTCCCCCATCGGGTTAGTTTTCCTATCGTGTTGATGCAAAATATCGAGGTTTAGCGCCTTAGGCCACCACTCCATATTCGACATACTCATTTCAGTGGCGCCGCCATGCATTACAGGGCATTTGTTGTCAGCCATAATTATCCTCCATCGTTTAATTAACCCTATCCAAACGAGTAAAGCGCAATATATTGGACAGTTAAGTTAACTAGTGTAGTTGCTTATGGTGACTTTTCGACATCATGATGGTTTATGTTCTGGCTTAAACTTTCAATTTTCTAAAGAAGCTTAGCCAAGTTCATTAGCAGCAGTTGCCATCTCTTAACCATCAATATCTGAGTACGCTTATACAGCGATGGGCTCGACACCTTTGTTATGCACTAAAATGGCTTCATCAATGACAGCGTATGAAAGAAAGTGTACTGATACTCGTCTGGAACAAAAAGATGAAACGCTTTTTAATGCCGCAGTCCCTTCTCGGCGCTATCAATAACTAGGGCGGATACCACGGAGCACCTATATAAAAAGCTGATGTATTAATAAAGATGGTTGTTTGAATGCTTTAGTTTGAATGCTTTAGTTTGAATGCTTTAGTTTGAATGCTTTAGTTGGAATGCTTTAGCTTTAATTGCTTTAGTCTGCCAGCAACCACTGACAGTATTGTTTAAACTGCTGTCAGCGCTTTTATATGCGGTGCTTATATACTCGCTGCATATAAAAGCGCTGATAATAACCTCTTACTTCAGTAATACTATAAGCTTAGTAAGAGGTCTAAATATGCCTTTGACAAAAAAGGGAGTCATTAACCTCACTCTAACTGTGAAAAGGAGTATGGGCGAATAAGCTCTTTTTTCATAAGGTGAACAGACCCACCGAAAAAGCTATGGATCTTCAAGCTAGTGAGACTACGACACAGGCTTAGTCGTTATCGTTAGCAATAGCGGTTGCTGCACCAATAATGGCTCCACCAACCAATACTCCCGTCAGAAAATTATCATTTTTATGTTTCCATCTGTCATGGCGGTTATCACTCAATGCATGACGAATTTCACGGCGTGCTTCGCGTTTTTCTCTGGCGACCTCACGGTAACCCTCACGAATTTCACGTTTGGCGCATTTTCGAGTCTTGCAACGTAAAACTTCACGGGCAGCTTCGCGTTTTTCGCGGTTAACTTCGCGGCTCCCCTCACGGATCTCTTTACGAACTTCATACCGACCAGCATTGGCATCAAAGCTTACAAGACTGGACATCATCAATACCGTCGATACCATCATGGCAAGTGTTAGGCCTTGTTTCATTTCTCGCCTCTCGTGTCTTGGTAAAATACGCCGGCACGTTTTTCAAAGTTTGCCAACGCTTCTTTGCACTCCTGCACATTGAGTTCAATATTGCTACCGTATCCAAAGCTAGCAGCATAGAGAAACGCTCTGTCACCCCCCAAGGTGCGACTGATTTCACTATTGATATTCATGGCCTCGGTTTCTAACTGCGCACGTTGCTCTTCTGTCACACAGCCAAGGGCTAAACCAGTCTGATAGCCAAAATTTTTCAGCCCTGTATCAATTTGCTGTTCTTTTAATAGAACGTCCTGTTGTAATAGAACGTCCGGCTGAGATGCGTCAGCCAAGACTGGTGTTGTTAATACCGTTATTGCTACGAGTAATATTATATTAGAGGTGCGATGCATAAATTTCTCCAGTTCCCCAACCTTTGCCTAATTACACTTTTTGAAGTTTAGCACTTCACAACAAGTGAGTAAGTTTCAGTGATTCTTCGCTGATGGCGTTAGTAGGCCTGTGTGGAAATGAACGCAAGCTGAACGCAGACTACAGGTTAGACAATACGACAACGACAAGGGTTCTATTTGATTGGCTGTTATAGCAGCGTTTGACTCATTAATCACAGAGACAAAGACATGAGTGTCGACATAGAAAAACACTGGCAGATAGCCAGTGCTTTAGTTTCATCGCCGAGTAAAAAATCACAACAAACTACCGTTAATCAAAGCATAGCCAAACAGGATGGCGACGATTAATAGTTTAAAGATCAATGCTGATCTTGCAATCTGTAAGGAAGGTCCATCTCAGAGGCTAAAGAGAACAAAAGCCCATGGCTCCTGTCCTCTTTTTATTTTACTGTACCAATGAATAGAAGATTGCCGAGATTGAAACTAGTCCGATAATCACTACAAAAACATTACTGATGGTACCTGAGTATTGCTTCATCGCTGGTACTTTCATGATGGCGTACATCGGCATGATAAACAGCAGCAGCGCGATGATTGGTCCACCTAGACTTTCAATCATTCCCAAAATATTGGGGTTGATAGTTGCGACGGCCCAAGTGGTCAGTAGCATAAAACCAGCAGTAACACGGTTCAGAATAACAGGGTTGACCTCTTTTCCCTTACCGCGTGCAGCCTTGATAATTAAACCATTAAAGCCTTCACTCGCCCCAATATAGTGGCCAAAAAATGACTTAGTGATAGCGATGATAGCAACAATTGGTGCGACATAGGCAATAATGGGTGTATCAAAATGGTTTGCCAGATAAGTTAATATCGACACATTTTGCGCTTTCGCCTCAGCTAAATTGGCAGGCGATAGGCTAAACACACAACTAAATACGAAAAACATCACTGTTACAACCATAAGAATATGGCTAAAAGCTAAGATCCGTGAACACTGTTTCTCAGCATTATCACCGTGAAACTTTCTACGATCGACTGCGAAGGAGGAAATAACCGGAGAGTGGTTAAATGAAAATACCATCACAGGTAGTATTAACCACAATGCCATTAAGATGGTGCTGATCCCACCTTCAGCAGGCATCACATTGCTAAATATTGACGTATTCCAGTAAGGGATTAGGTAAACAGAAAGCAACAGTAGCACGGCAACGAATGGGAAAACCAGTATACTCATCGCCTTGATAATTAACTGTTCACCTAAACGAACTACGGCGATCAAGCCAATAATCAAGATTAAGGCCAGGGTTGCGCGGTTAGGCGGAGTCATGCCTAGCTGATGTTGCATAAAGCTTTCAACAGTATTGGTAAGTGCAACACTGTAGACGAGCAAAATCGGGTAGATGGCAAAGAAATAAAGTAAGGTGATGACCTTACCCATACCGAGTCCAAAATGCTCCTCTACCACCTCGGTGATCCCAGCTTCTGGATTTGAACCCGATAACACAAAACGAGTCAGTCCGCGATGAGCGAAGAAGGTCATTGGCAGTGCCAGTAGCGCCATGATAATGAGAGGGATCAAGCCACCTTGGGCCGCATTAATCGGCAGGAAAAGAGTGCCCGCCCCCACAGCTGTACCATATAGCCCCAATACCCATAGAGTATCGCTCTTGTTCCAGCTTGATTTAACCTTGACTTGTGCCGAGGTATTTTCAGTTTTGTTAATTACAGAGTCCATTATGGACAACTCCTTAGACGGTTCTTATATGACCTTTTAAGGGTTCTGTTTTCATATCTAAATCACAGATTGCAGCTGAAAATATTAATCTCAGCAACACCGGCAACATAAGATAGGGAGTTTAACCACAAAGAGTGAATGAAAAACTGGCAGAACCTAGTAAAGGCCGCGCAGTATAGGGAAGAGAGTTAGGGATAAATGTGATTTCGAACAAACTTATTTAGGTTTTACAAATGAACCAACCTGTTCGTTGGTTTTTTAACCTACCGAAGAGAAGTTAAACTGCTACTCATGCCGATCTCGGCGTGTCATAGCGAAAATTGTCTCTAGAAAACTCGGACTCTACCTCAACAACAGAGCTCTATTGCTTGCTATAGCATCGAGCTGACTCACTTGCTTTTTAACAGATGCAGCTCACCACGAAGGATACTGAGGCCACGAAGGATACTGAGGCCACGAAGAAAGGTAACGGCTTGTAGTAGCTCACATGTCACTACCTCTGTGCGACGCTACAAAGCCCTCCCTGGCCGCTCAGCAGTTTCCAATAACCTCCCTGTTAAACGGCCAGTTCGGCATATATTCCTCTCGTTCGAAGAGTATCTCTTTTAGATACCTCCCCCTGAAACCGAAGCCCACAGCCACACCGACATCTGACTATTCATCTCTGCGAATTAGCCCACTCAGATGTTGATGATCACAGTTAATTCTCACTATTACTGAAACGGTTTTGGACAAAAGCTATTCACCACGAAGGACACGGAGCGCTACGCTACACGAAGAAAAGCAACAGCTAGAACAAAAAGGCTCGTCATCAAACATTTTGATCTTTTGCGCTACGATCTTCTCCGTGACCTCCGTGAAAGCGAAGCGCTTAGGGTAAAATTAGTGCTTTTGGAAAAATCATACTTACCTACATGTTCAACGCAAGTTAGCTCATTTTTGGACAAAAGTCAGTTGGAGCTTGCAGCTCGACTAGCCCTTACAGCGATATCAAACTTCGTTTGATTACAAAGCCCCAAAAGACTCGATATATTTTGGTTAAGAGTGGCATCCAACAAAAGTGGTTCCAATGGCCTACGGCCAGCGCATGTGCAGACACTTCTGAGACTCGCTGCAAGCACGTCCATGTGAGCTCAACGAACACATCCATGTTTTCGACGGTCTCAGCTGTATCTACACCGAGTTGGAACAGCATAATCTTTAATGTTTAGAGTTACGGCTAAAGCTCTAGCTCGTTTTTGGACAAAAATCATTTAGTGCTTAGGCTCTCAACTATACGGTTCACATTATCATTACTAATGACTATCTTAGGAAAGCAGGATTATTTTCACTAAGAGATAGATGGATCGCAGTTCATTACCCTAACCAGAGAATTTAGGTTAGGCGTTCTAGATGAACCGCCCTGTGCGGAGCCGCATGCAGGGTGGTGTGGGGGCTGGAGGTTAGAGACCTCCGACTACCCGATTAGGGCTAGTTAATTCTGTACTTTTTCCCGTCTTTTTGAATATAAACAGGTTTACTCGCAGTTTTAGCAATATCATAAAGATTAACGTAATCTTCTTCTCGAAAAGATTCAGGAATAAAGGCTAAATAAACAGACAAATTGCCATAAAAGATTATTTTACCGCAACAGGCTCCTGAATAATCTAAAGGACCTATGGCCCATTGAAACACCTCTGGATTTTCACCTTGAATATCAGTATTGGCAATTTCTTTCTGCATTTGCTCTACTGCAAACTCTCTATAACCAGCTCTGCCACGATCATTAATTGGGACATACACTACTTCGCATATCACTTTACCTTTGAAGCGTTCGCCAAGCTTATGAAAATACAAGCCTCTACCAATGAGTTCAAAACAATCATGTAACCGCTTAAGATCAGGTTTACCCCAAGCAACTTCGAGAACATCTCCATTTTCTAATTTATGAGATTTGATCTCTGAAGTTTTTAATACTTTCTTAAGTAATCGACCACCGCTTCGTCGAATAGCACGATCAACTTTAGTAAATTTATGCAATATTCCTATATCATTACAACCAATTATTCCAGCTAAACTAGCAAGTAAAAACTCATCATCATCAGACTTTTTACCGTTATGTTGATCACAGCTTGGAACTCTAATTAAATCTTTTCTTAGATTTTTCCCTAATTCTGTAGGAAAAAGGCATTTGGGAGGGACATGCTCACGACTAGTAGCAGCACTATTACATGCATAACAAGATTCTAAATTTTTACTCAACACTATACCTCTAGCCCTAACAGCTTATTCATTAGTCGCTCGATAACGTTCTCGGTAACTCGTTAATTTTTTTGAACAAATTATCACTGCTAAGGTATTGCTGTAAATAGATTTAGTCTAATTTTAGACTACATAAATTGCCTTATTGTCTGCGGAGAAAGAGAGCCTAGGGTGTTCAATGGGTCCGTGTATCACTTTTTGACATTTGTCATAAGTCTGATTTTTATAGGTTTTACAAAATGTTAAAAATTATCGATGTCCTAGCAGGACAGTTTTTGGCATCTTTATTTGCGCCATAAGCGGTGTTTTTGCTCACGTTTAGTTATACCTGTATAAATATCTAGCTTTATTTCAGACTACATGAGAATACGTAATCCACGTTTAACTTAAAGTTAACCAACTTTGGGGCATTTCCAAGTTGTAAGCCGAACAATTAAAGCCCAAATGTAAGTACCAATTATCCGGTGTAGGTGCGGTTGAGGCCGTCGAAAACAGGGACGTTTTCGTTGAGCTCACAAGGACGTGCTCGCAGCGAGCCTCAGCAGTATCTGCACATTCCCCCGCTGGAGGCGATTGATAACTACGAAGCAACAAGTTCAAAAACTCTACTTGATAACACCAACCCAAAAATAAATGTAATCAATCTTCATTTGAAGGCTAACTCACTTTGGGGCATAAACTTGTTAGAGTCAAAACTCTTTGAGTAATCATTGTCATCAGGGGAAGTATGGCAAACAATTATGTTGTGACGCAGCCATAAAAGGCACGAGCTTGCGATCGTCAAGCCACATCATATTGTGGTTATAATTTTATGGCTTTGTTTTGCAAAATTACTACCAACTCAATTTCTTTTGGCTAGCTTGCAAATTTTGAGTATACATCATCATAATTGTTGAATAGTTGCACATGTCAACTGCGCCCGCACAATAATCTTTTATTACACGATCCATTATTTTTCGGTTTGTTGCGGCAGTTGCTTGCTTAAAAGCATCGAGGTTTTGTCTTTCCATCATACGTAGTGTTGTGTCTTGGCACATATCAATCGGGCCTTCACAATAATCCTTTTTCACTCGAGCTTTGACAATCTCAATAACTCTTTTTTTCTGAGCATCAGAACCGTCAAACTCCATTGGATGAATAAAATCGGCAAATACGTGCGAAGGCATTATTGCTAGCAATATAAACAATACTTTTTTCATTGTTACTCCTATGATTCATTGGTATGAAAACCTGACTAACGCCGCATTCAACGGCCTGTTTGCTGCAAAGCCTTGCCTGCAGTGGCGGACGATGCTCTATTAATCAAATACTCTCTTATTAATACCAGCTCGTTTACCTGAAGAATTTCTCTTACCTGATTTTTAACTTCAAAGACAGTTGCATCTTCATTTTTTACTTTTACTTCATCCATTCCCATTAGGTTACTAAAGATGTCATACATATCTTCTATAGCCTTGATTCTTGTTTTATCTCTGCTCTTTTCGCCTGAGATTGCATCTACAAGATGTGATTTCGCACCAATTTTTCGGATAGCTTTCTCAAAAGGCATAAGCTTTTCTTCCATATCTGGTGTAATCCAAGCGGTATACTCAACCCTCAAGGAAGAAAGGTTTCCAGCATGCCCTAATACTTCTTTAGTTGGGCCCTCTTTGGTCAGAGTCAAAACTGTTTGATGAACCTCCGCCAAATATTTTTCACAAAACTCTATGTGTTTATCAAATACTGAATTAGCCATATGCGAAGTTGCACCAAGGTTAAATAGCTGCTGCTCTTGCTGTATTTCAAGATTTCTTTGATGCGCGGCGTGATCCCTTACTAACTGAAATAAAGCGGCAGCTAATCCTGCGACACTAGGCAATGAAGCTATTCCCTTATATACATCATTTATTGGGGCAAAGAATGTAACCCCCAAAGAAATACTGACAACAATAGCTATGCCGAACCAAAAAATTCTATTCAAGTATCGTACTCCTTACTACAGCTAACGTTTATATAGCGCGCTTACGTACCTAACATACCTTTTACTTAAGGGGTGTTAATGTAAAACTATTGATTTATAAGGACTCTATCAGAGTAATGCTGAATAAACGAGCACGATAAACTGAATAATGAGCATTGATTTGGATCCCTCATCACAAGTCATCAGTAATTGTCGTTCATCGATTAGTAAAAGTAGGTCAACAGGCTTGTTACTTATCTGTGTAGCTTATCAACTGAAACTAATAAAGGGGCATTTCCGTGTTAGACACCAAACCACTATGGCTTAAATGAGTGCTCCAATTATCCGGTGTAGATACGGCTGCG
>NZ_JBRIMB010000073.1:0-13245 GCF_052977265.1 Shewanella sp. 0m-8
CAGCACGTTATTGAACGGTGACCTTCCTACAGAGGACTTTCACCTCATTAGTTCATGCCCATGCTGGGCGTACACAAAGTACTGCTAGGGACAACCCACGCTGCGCTTCGGTTTGCCCCAGAGCATGGCGTTAAGACTCGCTGTGATTTTTGGGCTAGGTAGTTCAGCAATCGGCCACTTCAAGTTTGTCGTACTTTGAAATTTGTGTGGTTTTGTGGCTCTAACAACGTGCGCTGTAAAGCCAGTTTGGGCTTAATCCAAAGTTTAGCGGCTACCGTTTTGAAGCGTGGTTCTCGAACCGATTGTTGCTATCTGCTAACAAACTCTCATCGTACTCATTGAGTCTAGTTTTCCCGCAGTTTATAAGACAAAGATAGGACAGCCATATCCTTTTTTATTCCAGCCCTATACCAAATTTGCCTTTAACCATAACGTTATAACTTGCTGACTCCTCAAGCTCACAGAAAACACCAGTTCCCCATCGGAGTTGCCGAAGTGCGTAGATAAAAATGCCGTAGGACCATCATGAATGATGGTTCAGGCTCGGGGGGACATGGATGTCACATCTGAGCCGTTAGGCGATTTTTGTTGAAGCATGAGGCCCGTATCTAATACACGGAGGTCACGGAGAAGATCGTAGAGCAAAAGTTCAACATCTTGATGACGAGTCTTTTGCTGCTGCTTTTGTTATAGCTGTTGCTTTTCTTCGTGTAGCGTAGCCCTCCGTGTCCTTCGTGGTAAATGAGATCTTGCCCAGTAACGAGCTAGGGCTTTAGCCATAACTCCAAATGCCTAGAATGACGCTTGTCTAACCTAGTGTAGATGCGGCTGAGACCGTCGAAAACATGGTGAGAGGTAACGAAATTATCAAGCTCTCGAACGAGAGGCATGGATAATGGAATGGACCCATCCACTTTTAATCGGCCTCACAATGGGCCACGATGTAGTTGCTTAAACTCATCAGGAAGAGGACGGGTCCACTATGAACATTACTACAATTGGTCTTGATATCGCAAAGTCTGTTTTTCATTTTGTTGGCGTAAACAAAGCGGGGAAGCTCATCAAAAAGAAGATGATAAAACGCAAAGACTTGATTCATTTTCTTGCTCAAATAGAGCCTTGCCTTGTCGTGATGGAGGCATGTGGTGGCGCAAATTACTGGGCAAGAGAATTTAAGAAAGTAGGCCATCAAGTCAAGCTGATAGCGCCTCAGTATGTTGTTCCGTACAGACAGGGAAATAAGAATGACTATAACGATGCGCTCGCTATAGCAGAAGCGGCCCAACGTCCTAACAAAGATAGGACAGCCATATCCTTTTTTATTCCAGCCCTATACCAAATTTGCCTTTAACCATAACGTTATAACTTGCTGGCTCCTCAAGCTCACAGAAAACACCAGTTCCCCATCGGAGTTGCTGAAGTGCGTTGGAATAAATTGCGTGATGCCGACAGGGATGTCGGCGTAGCTTTCGCGGGGCAGGATGCCCCATCGGAAGCGTTAGCAATTTATCCATAAGCAACGAGGGTGACAACTTCGTCGGGGCGGCAGGGGTGATCCAAGAGGGGGTTGCTGTTGACCCCCTCTTGGCCGAGTGTGAGCTGGAAGCTCACGATCTTAGTTGTTAGACGCAGTCTAACTTAAAAGTCAGGCGCAGCCTGATTAGGTGCAAACCATAAAACACCATTAAAAACTAAAAAAAAGGCTATAGGAAAACTCCCATAGCCTCTTGAAAATAGCCTTTTTGACTTAACTTTTTAGCAAAAAGCTAAACCAACTATTTGCCAGCAATCACTGTCTTAATGCTATTCAGCATTGAGCGATCCGTTCGGGCTTTCTTAAGCTTGCGAACACTTTCTTTAAGTGATGCATCAGCTAAGCGAGTGAAAATACCGTTGTATTCTTTCTCGGCAATTTCATCGTCAGTCTCAGCCATCTCGGCAATATCTTGCGCAACACGGCTTAACTGAAACCAGGCGTTAGCGATATAAAAACCGTGAAAGTCTTCTCTGGCTAATAGTGACTTAGCACTTGCAGGCAAAGCATCCCAACCATTACTGAACTTAAGATCTGTGTCTTCAATTAACTCGTTGCAAAGGTTGGCATAGGCTTCAAACAGATCCTTTGGGATCTCGTTCATAGGCATTACCGTATTACACACGTTTAATGAAACCTGCTCGGCACGTTCTCTATAAGTTTGGCTTACTTCTGTCATGATTTTTCTCTACAAATGAGCGCGATTGACGCACTCTTTATTCAAATTAATTTGGCTTAAAACTTACCGCTTACATATAAACCGTAATTGCCGTTACCTACGATTGGCGTTACCGTAATGCCTTTATATGGGTCGGTAAAGTATAGGCCAGATAATATGCCTATTGCCACGCCAGCTAATACGTCTTCTACATGGTGTTTGTCGCTTTCTACCCGGGTATAACCGACATAAGTGGCACCAATATAGGCAGGTATAGCCCACTGCCAACCGTATCTTTGCTGCACAAAGGTTGCCGCGGCAAAACTGTCGGCGGTGTGCCCTGATGGAAACGAGTCATCGCCTGAGCCATCAGGGCGGTCTTTATCAACGCTGTACTTAAGGCCTTCCACGACTAAACGTGACACTATGCCCGTTTTGGCCAGCTGCCATGCGCCCTCAAAGTCGTCTTCATAAATAAGGCTTGTGCCCAATGCTGCGGCAGGAATTAATAGGTGCAATACATCACCTGACTTTTCTAAATCAGATGCTGCAAACGTTGACCCACTTGCCAGCAACAGTAAACAAGCAAAGACTGTTCTCATCCTTATGACCTTATTGACGAACTATTTTAAGGCCGTTGTTATACAGGCTGCTCAGCACAAATGCAAAAACTTGTCTAAGGTGTGATCTATTTGCGCTTACTCGCAATTTAAGTTTAGTTAAACCTCGTTACCATCGTGTATCCTACTGCATGAATATAAAGGACTTTAATACATAAAATAAATCTCAATGAACAAGCTGACCCTGTTACCTCTTTTTATGCTCGCCCTAAGCTTACTCTCTGTAAGCCGTCCAGTTACTGCTACTGAAATCGATATAATTCAAGCTGACAAGCTATTTGATATGTTAGATAGCGGTGTCGTTGAGAATAACGCTGAGAAAAAACAATACCTCAAAGAACTCACATCATTAGTGCCTAAAAATGACATTGCTAGGCAGCTACTTTTAACTCGCGCCACCTGCTGGTCGTTTAACATGAATGATGATGCTGAGACTGCCCAGGCCCTATTATTCGCGAAAGAGGCCCTAACCCGACCAGAGTTAGCCAGTTTTCCTGATGACAAATTAGATTTAGAGCTTTGCTACGCTTGGTTTTCAGAGCAAAGAGGCGATGTAGCCACCGCCGCCGCGTATTACGACCGACTCGTAAATGAAGCCTATAAGCTTGAAAATTTACGCCTGATGGCTGACGTGCGCATGATGCGTGGATTTTTAGCATCCCTCCAAGGTAACTACACCTTGGGGCTCGAAGACTTAATGACGGCTAAAACCCTTTATAAAAGTCTCAACGTCACAACCTGGGTGCAACACAGCCTATACGAGATCGCGACCATCTATCGCCGCTTAGGTGATCAAGACAATGCCATTCGCTATTTCAACCAATTACATGAGAGTCACATTAATAACGCGCAGTTTGATAAAGCCAATACTGTGATCTCATCAATTGCTATCGCAGAAGAAGAAGCAAATAATTTTGCTGAAGCTAAAAAGCTGTACTTAGAAAGTTACCACTACTGGGATAGCAAAGGTAAAGAGTTCAAGAAAGCTGGCGTAGCCGTTAATATGGCGGGTACCTTAATCAAATTAGGAGAGATCAACTTAGCCCGCCAATATTTAGACGAAGCCACATCTTCTATCACTCCATCTGCGTCGGGGTTTTATAATTATATGCAGTTGTTTTATGCCCAGGTTTACTTGGCGCAGGGACAATTTACCCAAGCTCACAACAGCATACAGTTAGCACGGCAAGCTTTTGAGCGAGTCAAAAGCCTGCGGGGGCTGGTGCAGGTGCAATTGGTAGAGTGCCAAATCTTTCTTAAGCAACTCGATTGGCAAGCAGCCTATCTATCGCTACACAAATATATGGAGCTTCATATGGAGCTCGATAAAAAAATATTCTCTCGCTACAACACTGAGATGCGAACTCGCTTTAATGCTGACCAAATAGAGCAAGAAAATCGCCACTTAATTGAAAACCATAAACTCAAAGAACTTGAGTTGGCGATGCTGGAACAAAATGAAGCGCAGCAATGGGTGATTATTTTCATGGGTAGCATCATTCTGATTATCGTGTCGATTTTTACCTATAATCAGATACAAAAGAATAGGTTACTGTCTGTGTTAGCGCTCACAGACGATCTCACTCAGCTGCCTAACCGGCGTTATATTTACACTCAGGCCCAGCACCATTTTGAGCGTGCAAGCAAAACCCAGCAACCTTTGTCGGTTATTAGTTTCGATGCTGATTATTTTAAACGCATTAATGACAAGTATGGCCACGAAGTAGGCGACCTGACCTAAAAGCTGCTCGCCAACACCTGTAGAGAAGGGCTAAATTCTAAGTATGAAGCTGCCAGAGTAGGCGGTGAGGAGTTCCTCATTCTTCTGCCAGATACAGATAAAGCCCAAGCCGTTAAGATAGCCCAGGACCTAGTCAATCAAGTTCGCGATGCTGATTTCAGTTCATTCCCGCCGGACTTCTCGATTACTATCAGTGCTGGCGTTTCGATGCTTCGCGAGAGTGACGATAAGCTGTCACTGCTACTAAAACGCGCCGATGACGCGCTTTATTTAGCAAAAACAAACGGCCGAGACCAGGTTAAAATGTGCTAAATGGCTAGGCTACTAAGGCTATGCTTTAGGCTTTTAACTGCTGCTTATTAGCGATATACCTAAGGCCTGCTATGTATAATAGTAGGCCTCTCCCCCTGTAATTCCAGTTGCAGTAACCGTCCCAATTACAGCCCCTGTTACTGCCCCCATTCTCGTCAATAGTACTGGCTAAGCCTGCATTCGCTTGTTATAGATGCAATCACACGCCATAACTAAGCAATGCACTAAAAGAGGTATTTGAGCATTAGCCATGATTGATTCTGTTAAAAAATAACTAAAATATATATTTTATCGTGTATGCTTGTGCATGATTATCAATGACTTTAATGCTAAGAAAGCGCTAAATGCCCAAGCCGTTTTTGTTAATAAAACTCATTCTGTTTTTAAGCTTACTTTGTGTGAGTGTTTTCGGCTATGCCGAGCAAAACTATGCAGAGCAAAGCAATGTAGAGCAAAGTAATGCCAAGCAAAGCAATGCAGAAAAAGCCGATGCGATTTTTACACTACTCGATAGTGGCACCGTTAATAACAACCAAGTTCACCTCGCTTATGTCACCGAGCTTGAAACGCTAATCGCTAAAGATGATATCGCAAGAAAGATGCGCCTAATCCGAGCGCAGTGCTGGTCATTTGATCCATTTAAAGAGGGAGAGGCAGCCAAAGCATTAGCGTTTGCTCAGCATGCACTTACCCACCCTGATCTAGCTCGCTTTCCTAACGACAAGCTAGATTTAGAACTCTGCCAGGCCTGGTATACCGAGCAAGACGGCAATGTTGAGCTAGCACTGCAAGGCTACAACAAGGCGATCAATCAAGCTTATGCGCTTGAGAACTTACGCCTCATTGCCGATGCCAGAGGTATGCGCGGTTACCTTCATTCTTATCAAGGTAACTTCACCCAGGGGCTAGAGGACTTAATCACCTCGCAATCCCTCTATAAAAGTCTTAACTTACCCGCTTGGGTCAGTATTAACCTGTACGAAATCGCCACTAGCTATCGCCGCTTTGGCGATCAGAAAAATGCCATTCGCTACTTTAAAAAGCTCGAAAAAAGTAAAATAGAGAGTAAAGACTTTGATGCCGCAAATAGCATTTCAGTCGCCATTGCCATTGCCGAAGAAGAGTTAGGGAATTTAGAGCATGCCAAGCAACTGTTTGAAACTAGTTACTTGTATTGGAAAGCTAAAGGGCGCGAACTCGAGCAAGCAACTGTCGCGGTCAATATTGCAGGAACGCTAATAAAACTGAGTGAACTTGATGAAGCAAAACGATATTTAAATGAAGCTAAACCTTTTATTTTGCCATCTGATGAAGGTTTCTTCAGCTTCATGCATCTATTTCTCGCTCAAGTGGATTTAGCCGATGGTCAATTATCCCAGGCCCATGACAACATAGCACTGGCGCGTAGTGCCTTTAAACGGATAAAAAATATACGTGGCTTAGCACAGCTGCAGTTGGTAGAAAGCCAAATATTTCTCAGTCAAAATAACTGGAAACAAGCTTATCTGGCGCTTAAGCAGTACATGACTATCCACAACGAGCTTGATGCCAAACAGCTATCAAGCTACACCACCGAAATGCGCACACGGTTCAATGCCGATCAGATAGAGCAAGAGAATCGTCATCTCATCGAAAACCAAAAGCTCAGAGAGATAGAGCTGGCCATGTTGGAGAAAAATGAGCTCCAGCAATGGATCATCATCTTGCTAGGCGGCTTTTTGATGCTGATTGTGTCGGTGTTTGCTTACAAGCAGATCCAGAAAAACACATTATTATCAAAGTTGGCGCTCACAGACGATCTAACCCAACTACCAAATCGGCGCTATATCTATAGCAAAGCGCAAACATGCTTTGAAGAAACAAAAATAAAACAGAGCTGTTTTTCAGTCATCGCTTTCGATGCAGATAACTTTAAGCTGATTAACGATAACTTTGGACATGAGGTCGGCGACCAGGCTCTTGAGTTACTCGCTGAGATCTGCCGCAGTGCCCTCGCCCCGGAGCATCAAACCGCGCGTGTCGGCGGCGAAGAGTTTTTGATTATCCTGCCAGATACCGACAAGGCGCAGGCCTACAAAATAGCGCAGGCCTTAGTGCTAACCGTCTGTAATAGCAACTTTAGTCAGTTCCCACAGGGCTTTAGCATGACCATTAGCGCTGGCGTTGCCAGCTTAATGTCAAGCGACGACAAGCTGTCGCAGCTGCTAAAACGCGCCGATGATGCACTCTATCTAGCTAAGAGCGAAGGCCGTAATCAAGCTAGAGTGAGTTAGCCCATTGAGAGTCTAAGATGAGTCCAAGAAGAGTCGAATAACATCTCAGGATACCTATTTACTCTCAATAACTGCTATCATTAGCGCTTACTTAAAGCCGTTACTTTCGCCGATACTTTTCGCCGACAATAGACCTATGTCTGACTCTTCTTCACAACTTGCTGCAATCGACACCTTAACGCCCACTCAGCTCGGCGAATTAGCCCTTAACATTAAAGCATGGGGCCAAGCGTTAGGCTTTGCCCAAATCGGTATTTGCGATACAGACTTAAGCGCTGAAGAGCCAAAATTACAGCAGTGGTTAGACAAGGGCTATCATGGTGATATGAGTTACATGGCCAATCACGGCATGATGCGCGCTAGACCTTATGAACTTCACCCCGGCACTAAGCGGGTTATTGCCGCTCGCATGAACTATCTACCACCCGAAGCCGGTTTTGCGGTTAACCTTAAAGACCCTAATCTTGGCTATATCTCGCGTTATGCTGGCGGGCGTGATTATCACAAGATGATCCGTAGCCGCCTTAAAAAGCTCGGTGATAGAATCGAAGCTGAGTTGAAAGACCTAGGCATTAGCAAACCAAACTCTCGCCCTTTCGTTGATTCTGCCCCTATTTTAGAGCGTCCTCTCGCCGATAAGGCAGGCCTTGGCTGGACAGGTAAACACAGCTTATTACTCAACCAAGACGCTGGCAGCTGGTTCTTCTTGGGTGAACTATTAATCGACCTGCCTTTGCCCGTCGATATTCCTATTAGTGAAGGCTGCAACACGTGCGTAGCGTGCATTAAATCTTGCCCGACCAACGCGATTATTGAGCCTTACGTTGTTGACGGTAGTCGCTGTATCTCTTACTTAACCATTGAGCTACAAGGCGCCATTCCAGTAGAGTTTAGACAAGCTATTGGTAACCGTATTTACGGCTGCGATGATTGCCAACTCGTCTGCCCAGTAAACGCTAACGCGCCACTCACCGATGAAACCGACTTTCATACTCGCCCCTCACTTAAGCAGCCACAGCTACTTGAGCTGTTTGCGTGGAGCGAAGCTGAATTTTTAAAGCTCACTGAAGGTAGCCCTATTCGCCGGATTGGCCATGCACGTTGGCTTAGAAATATCGCCGTTGCGCTGGGTAATGCGCCCCACAGTGAAGCGATTATCGCAGCGCTTGAGGCCCGTAAACTATCGAATGAAGTCGATGATATGGTGATAGAGCATATTGATTGGGCTCTACAGCAACAAGCAGCAGATGAGCAGAACCTAAGCCGCAAAACCCAAAGGGTGATCCGCAGTGTCGAAAAAGGCCTAGCGCGGGACGCGTAGGCCTAATAACAGATCATTAGAGAGCTATTATGCATTTGGATCTAAGGTAAAGCCGACTTTAATTGTTACCTGCCAGTGCGCCACCAACCCCTCTTCAAGGTGGCCACGAGTTTCAACCACCTGAAACCATCTCAAATGCTTCAATGATTCATTTGCCGCGGCAATCGCATTCTTGATGGCCTCATCAGAACTAATAGGTGACGACCCGGTCAATTCAATAATTTTGTAGGTATGGCTCATAATGACTCCAGCGATGAGAAGGAAATAACTTTAGTCAGTATAGAACAACCTCTGTGATAGTCAGGACAAAGAATTCCCCCCAACACTCGCGGTAAATATGAGAGCAATTTTCCCTCAAAAGACAGCATGCACAGTTTATTTCAATCAGTATGATGCCAGAAACATACGCCATCCGATCCCGGGAAGGCTAGTAAAGCCGGTGGTATAAGACACCACTTTGCCTTCATTGATGATAATCAGAGTCGGTGTAACATGCACCGACCAATCTTTGGCACTGCGATTATCAGCATCATTAATCACAGGAAAGTGATAATCATGGTCCTGCATATAATCATTTATCTCACTATTAGTGCCCGATGCAATGGCCACGCTCACCACTGGAAAATAAGCCGAAATAGCCTCAACAGATGGGCTTACCGAACGGCAAATAGGACACCATGTACCCCAAAAATACACCAAAACGGGCCCATCGGTACTAAGCGTCGATACGTTAATCTTCTCACCTGTGATAGCAACACCACTAATCACCGGAAAATCATTGACCTCTAAGTTTCTACTACGCCACTTATCCATGACCCAAGCTACGGCGCTCAGCATGATAAGCAAAATCAATAACTGCTTAATCCAACCACCAATACGGTGCTTCAATGTCGGCTTTTTTTCTGGCGATTGTTTTTCTGTCATTTTCTTTTCAGTCGTTTTCTTTTCGGTCGCTTTCTTTTCGGTCGCTTTCTTTTCGGTCATAGCGCTCAGCATTACCGGCATTATATTGCGGCAGTAAAATGAATATGACTCTATAAGACCGGATAAGTAAACAAATAGTTCATCACAGCACTCACTCTAGCAGCACTCGCCCCTTTAATCGCCAAGGATAACGGGCAAACAGACTAGGCAAGCACTCGAAAAAAACAGAATTGATAAACACACTAGGCTGACTAGGAAAACGAATACTGCCCCCCAACAAACTATCAGCTAATGACGAGCTAAAGACGAGCTAAAGCACCATAAAACAGGTAATGCTTTAGCTCGTTTGCTTAAGTTAACTCAGCAGGCGAGCAGCGCTAGCCTAATTTGCGCCGCAATATCTTAGTCGCCTCAACAAGGTTAACCAACGCGGGCTCCACTTCATCCCAAGTGCGTGTCTTTAAGCCGCAATCAGGGTTAATCCACAGTTGTTCTACCGCAACTTTACTCGCCGCTTTTTCCATCAAACTGACAATTTCATCAACCCTTGGTGTATTGGGTGAGTGAATATCGTAAACACCCGGACCAATTTCATTTGGGTAGTTAAAGTCCTCAAATGCATTGAGTAGCTCCATTCTTGAACGCGATGTCTCAATGGTGATCACATCGGCATCCATCGCCGCGATTGCTGCGATGGTTTCATTAAATTCGCTATAGCACATATGGGTATGAATTTGCGTTTCGTTGCTAACACCTGCCGCACTCAGCTTAAAGGCATTGACCGCCCAGTTAAGGTAATGCTGCCATTCACTCTTTTTAAGCGGCAAGCCTTCTCGAAATGCTGGCTCGTCGATTTGAATAATGCCAATACCGGCATTTTGTAGCTCAACCACCTCATCACGAATGGCGAGGCCGATTTGAGTCGCTATCTGCTCGCGACTGATATCTTCGCGCGCAAAAGACCAATGCAGTATGGTTACCGGCCCTGTCAGCATGCCTTTGACCGGCTTTTCTGTGAGGCTCTGAGCATATGTAGCCCACTCTACCGTCATCGCATTTGGGCGTGATACATCGCCATAAATAAGTGGTGGTTTAACACAGCGTGAGCCATAGCTTTGTACCCAACCAAACTGGGTAAAGCCGACACCATCGAGCTGTTCGCCAAAGTATTCCACCATATCGTTTCGCTCTGCTTCACCATGCACTAATACGTCGATACCTAGCTTTAACTGCCGCTCAATAGTGTCTCTGGTCACTTGGCGTAACTGATCATTATATTGCTCAAGGCTTATTTCACCTTTACGCCAGCGGCTACGCAGGCCACGAATTGCAGGCGTTTGAGGAAAACTCCCTATGGTGGTCGTTGGCAATAATGGTAAGCGGTATTTTTGTCTTTGCGCGGCTTGCCTGAGTGAAAATTCATCATCACGCAGGTAGTCTTGCTCAGTGAGAGCATCGACTCTGGCTATTACCTCTTGATTAGCCGCCTTTGCCCGTGCGCTACGTCGTTGTTGGCACTCAAGCACTATGGCTTTGGCCTCGACAGAGTTTGGAGCTGTGAGTAACGTCTTCAATTGACCCAATTCAGCCAGCTTCTGTTTGGCAAAAGAGAGTTGCTGCTTAAGTTCAGGCTTAAGCTGAGTTTCTACCTCTAAATCGACCGGACTATGTAGCAAAGAGCACGAAGGCGACAGCCATAAACGCTGCTTAATATCCCGCGCTACACTCGATAATCCCTCTGCGAGTGTATCGAGCTCTGCCGCCCACACATTGCGGCCGTTAATCACCCCTGCTGACAGTATTTGATCTTGCCTTAGGCTGATGGAAAAAGCGCTGAGCTGCTCTGGCGCTGTAACCAAGTCTAAGTGTAACCCTGCCACGTTAAGCGATGCGACAAGCTGATGGTGGTGCTCAATACTGCCGTAGTAACTGGCGAGCAAGATGTTTAGGTTACAACGCTCAAAATCACGATAGGCTTGGCTAATCGCGGCTTGCCAATCACTGTCTAGCTCTAGGGCTAAAACAGGTTCATCAAGCTGAACCCATTCGACACCCTGACTAGCAAAGCGGGCCAATATTTTATGGTACGCTTGCAGAAGTTGCGGTAATAAACTCAGCTTATCGAACGATGAACCAACAGTTTTAGACAGGTATAGAAATGACACTGGCCCCAAGATCACAGGCTTGACCTGATAGCCTAAAGCCTGAGCTTCACTCACTTCATCAAACAATTGCTCATAACCAATATCAAAGCTTTGATCGACCGTTAGCTCCGGTACGATATAGTGATAATTACTGTTAAAAAACTTGGTCATTTCAGCAGCGGCAGCGTCTTTCCCCGTTGGCGCTCGGCCTCGTCCGATACGGAATAAGGTATCAATATCGGTGGGGGTATCACTTTGATGACGCTCTGGGATCACATCCAAAGTGGCACTTAAGGTTAATACCTGATCATAGAAAGCAAAATCGCCAACAGGCAACAATCTCACCCCGGCATCAGCCTGCCAGCGCCAATGTGTTTGGCGTAGTTCTTTTGCAATTTCAACTAACTGCGACTGCTTAATTTCACCACGCCAATACTTCTCTAAAGCAAATTTTAGCTCTCGTAAACGACCAATTCGTGGAAATCCCAAACCATTTAATTGCATATTGTATACCTTTTGATGTTAAGATGAGCAAAATTCAGAGTTAACGCCCCTCTGAATTTCATATAACTAAACAGAACAACGGGTGTCTGGACGTCTAGAAGTTTATTGTGTTAGCCTTAGTATTCGCAATCGAAACGAATTCAAGCGCAACATGAGCGAATTTCATGTGAGGATAAAATGATAGAGCTTAGACATTTACGTACGTTAGTTGCCCTAAAGGAAAGCGGCAGCCTCGCTGGGGCTGCAAAAAAACGCTTCGTCACCCAGTCGGCACTGTCTCATCAGATCAAGGAATTAGAGACTCGCATTAACTCAGCTATTTTTGTGCGCAAGAGTAAGCCCCTCTCTTTCACACAAGAGGGTGCGCGATTGCTCAACCTTGCTGAAGATATTCTGCCGAAAGTGATCGAAACCGAATTTGATTTAAAGAAAGGCTTAGCTGAAGGGGATAATCATTTAGGCGTAGGTATTGAGTGCCACAGCTGCTTCCGTTGGTTAATGCCGGTAATGGAGCAATTTAGAAAACAATACCCACAGGCGGATCTCGACCTCTCTAGTCGCCACTTATTCGACTCATTAAACGCGCTTGAGTTAGGTGAGCTAGATGTCGTGCTGACATCGGATCCAGTACCTGCTCAGTCGATTGCTTATCAGCACTTGTTTGATTTTGAAGTTAGATTAGTGGTTGCCAGCGACCATCCTCTGGCGCAGCAAGAGTATGTTACACCGAAACAGTTAGAAAACTTGGCGATTTTAAGCTACCCAGTTTCACTTGAGCGCATAGATATTTATCGCCACTTCTTAGAGCCTGCAGGCATAAAGCCTGGGCCACAGGTAAAGTGTGATTTAACCATGATGTTACTGCAGCGTATTGCCTGTAAAGATGGTATTGCGGCGCTGCCTAGTTGGTCGATTAACGAAGCTCATGGACTTAGCCTTACCAGCGTTAAGTTGGGGCCAGATGGCCTTAAACGCCCGCTGTTTGGCGCATACCGTCGTAACGGTGCCAATGCACGCTTAGCCCAACATTGGTTAGAGCTCGTCTCAAAAGAAGGGTTAGCGAAGCAGAGATTGAACTGATCAATCCGTACTATAGTGAGCACTACGCTCTGTAGCATACAAAAAAGCCTGCATATTGCAGTAATGCCGATCATTTAGCAGTTTATTGATCGGTTGACCGATCTTTATAAGATGGCAAAATCCGAGTGTTTTTA
>NZ_JBRIMB010000074.1:0-12932 GCF_052977265.1 Shewanella sp. 0m-8
TTATTATTGAGTTTGAAGACAGACTTGTGAAACATATTAACTAAAACTGCAGTTACACAGAATCTGTTACACCCTCTATTGCCTTCACAGCTCACCCTTAATGTTCCCGATAAACTATGGTAATCGAACTTAACTTGATGACCACTTAGCTCAAGGGTTTTATGATGTTTAAACCAACTCATGGTAAATCCTTTTTATGTCGCTTCCATATGACTATACACTTGGCTAATGAATAACTTACCTAAACTGACATTTACCTAAACTGATATATCAAACAAGCTCAAATTATTCATCTTGCCTATATGTGCTACCAATATGTACCATCTATATATTTAGACCGCCATCACCAACCTGTTTCCCAGTCTTTCCAAACCGGGTTAACTCCACGTTGCAGCATGGCGTTAGCAACGGCTTGTGGCGTCCGTTCATCACTAATTTCAAACTGATCGAGCTCAGTATTAGGTTCAACATAACCGCCAGGCTGAGTTGAACTGCCCGCACTAACATTCGTCACACCGAGTCCGAACAAATTATCTCGAAGCTTAGGCGTTTCTCGTGTCGATAAACTGACCTCTAGCTGCTGATTAAACAAACGAAAAGCACAGATCATCTGTACCAAGCCTTTGTCTGTTAATTCCACTTTAGGTGACACCCCGCCAGTACAAGGTCTGAGTCGCGGCAGAGAGATACTGTAACGACTTCGCCAATAGGTTTTCTCTAGGTAATCGAGATGGTACCCCATTAACAATGCATCCAAACGCCAATCATCTAAGCCTAACAACACACCTAATCCGATTTTATCAACCCCAGCCCGAGCGACTCTATCGGGTGATTCAAGCCTGTACACAAAGTCCTTCTTTTTTCCTCGAGTATGATGTTCGGCATAAATCACAGGGTTATACGTTTCTTGATACACCATCACCGCATCAAGCCCCTCACTCACTAACTCTCGGTAATCTTGCTCGTCAAGCGGTTGTACCTCCATGGCCACGTGGCTAAATTGCTCACGAACCAAAGGCAGAACTTGTTTAAAATAATCTAGTCCTACTTTAGTTTCGTGCTCACCCGATACCAATAAAATAGAATCGTATCCCATAGCTTTAATTAAGCACATCTCATCTGACACCTCATCATTAGACAAGGCCTTGCGCTTAATTTTATTACTCATCGTAAAGCCACAGTAATCACATTCATTGGCGCAAAGATTAGATAGGTAAAGCGGAATATACATGCCGACACTTGCACCAAAGCGCTGCCGAGTGAGTGCCGCCGACAGCTGCGCCATCTGCTCAAGATATGGCTCTGCAGCGGGTGATAATAGTGCCAATAAACTATCTAAATTACCCGCAGCCTGATGCAACGCCCGCTCAACATCGTTTGCGGTTTGCGAATAGAGTTTCAGCTTAAGCTCTGAGCGAGACAGCTTTTTAAACACATCAACAAAACTTTTTTGCTGCTCTGTTTGAGGATTTTTCTGACGTTGGTTATTCATTTAAAAACCCTGTTAACGGGCTGGTGTGATGTGCTTGATGACTCACTGCGCCGAGCCCTGCCATATAGGCTTGTCTGCCGGTATTTACCGCTTGTGCGAAGCAGCGCCCCATGGCAACAGGATCAGAACTGCTGGCAATCGCAGTATTAACGAGCACTGCATCGGCCCCCAGCTCCATAGCATGAGTGGCTTGTGACGGTGCGCCAATTCCAGCATCAACAATCACTGGTACTTTAGCTTGCTCAATAATGATCTTTAAAAAGGTTTCGGTGGCTAATCCCTGATTTGATCCTATCGGGCTACCCAGTGGCATCACTGCAGCGCAGCCCACCTCTTCTAAACGTCGACAAAGCACTGGATCTGCATGAACATATGGCAAAACCACATAACCTTGTTCACATAAAATCCGCGCCGCTTCTAAGGTTTCGATAGGATCTGGCATTAAATACTTAGGGTCAGGGTGGATCTCAAGTTTAATCCAATTGGTGCCTAACACCTCTCTCGCCAGATGGGCCGCAAAAATCGCTTCTTTGACGTTGCGAGCCCCTGCCGTATTAGGTAGAAGTTTTACGCCACTGTCTAACAATGGTTTTAATATATTGTCGCTGCCAGTCTTAAGATCCAGTCTTTTAACCGCCAGTGTCACCAGTTGGGATTGAGATGCTTCAATGGCGGCCAACATGGTTTCTGGCCCAACGAACTTACCTGTACCGGTAAATAATCGTGATTCAAATTGATGTTCTGCAATCGTTAACATTTTAGCCTCCGGCTACGACAGAAAAGAGTTCTAGTTTATCGGCTGTTTTACACTGCGTAATAGGCCAGCTTTGTCGAGGTACAACCTCTGCGTTAAGCGCAGCCGCTATCGCCTTTATCTCAATGCCTTGTGCCAGACTATAAGCTTCGATCACAGCCTGTAGTGTTGTGTGGTTAGCGAGCTGCTTAACTTCATCATTGATACTGATTGAAATGCCACGGCAGTCTTTCTGTTCATCATTATTATTAACTTGCTGCATAAAATTGCTCCACAGATTAGCCCCTCGCTGTACAAAATTGAGCTCGAGGCTAATCATTCTCGGTTAATACTTTCCGGTTAAGACTTATCGCCTAATACTTCCCAATTAAAACTTCCCGATTAAGATTTCTCGCCTAATACTCAACGGTTAATAATTGACGGTTTTAATACGGCATACTGAACAGTCTTTATTGCGTGGAACCGTCGCTTCTCGCCAGCTAAATTGGTTACCATCGAAACGAAATAACTTACCGACGGTCTCTCTACAACCTAATAACTGTTGCAGTGCAATCAAAGCTTGCATCGATGCCAGTACGCCTACCATAGGTCCTAATACCCCCACGGTTTGACAGCTTTGACTAACTTGCATATCTGCAGGGAATAAACAGTGATAACAACCAGATTGTGGGCTATATTGCTGGTCTATATGCAGTAGTTGTCCTTGAAAGTGTGCTGCCGAAGCTGACACCAAAGGCAACTCATGACTCATTGCAAACCCATTAATCAATTGGCGGGTATCAAAGTTGTCACTGCAATCAAGTAATAGATCATATTGGCCAACATCTGTGTTAAGCACTTGCTTGATATTGTTTTTCATCAAGTGTTCAGTAACGGCCTTTAACTTGACGTGAGTGTATGCTTGGCCAAGCTTTTGCTGTGCCACTCGCGCTTTTTTATACCCAATATCGCTGACCGTAAATATCAGCTGCCGTGGAAGGTTTGATAACTCAACCTCATCACCATCCACCAGCGTTATGCGGCCAACGCCTGCAGCGGCTAGGTACTGAGCAGCTAAATTACCTAACCCTCCAATACCGATTACGGCAACATGCGCATTAGCCAGTGAGACCTGTCCAGCCTCACCCACTTCGGGTAGTAGGACCTGCCGTGAATATTGCAGAAAGTCGCTATCGCTTAACGCGTTGCATACCCCTTTGGTCATTGTCATTTTGATATTCCCGTCATACCGACTCATGCCATGCTTGGGTTAACGTGTTAAATGCGGACGCTGGATCTTCTGCTTCAGTCAAAGCCCGTACAACAGCAATATCATCTACGCCAGTCGCCTTAACACTTTCAAGCCTTGAGGCATCTATCCCCCCAATCGCGACGATGGGTAGCTCCCCCTTCATCAATGACACGTACCTTGCAAGCTTTGCTAGCCCCTGCGGTGTAGAGGGCATCACCTTGGTCGATGTAGCAAATATATGACCAAAAGCGATATAGGACGGGCTGTGCTGCTTAGCGAGCAAAATCTCAAAATAACTATGGCTAGACAAACCAAGTGCCATATTCGCCTCAGCTAACTGCTTAAGATCACAGTCCATTAAGTCTTCCTGACCCAGGTGCACACCGTACGCTTGATGCTTTATCGCCAGTAACCAATGATCATTAATAAACACTCGCGCCTGGTAATCACGCCCCAGCGCAATGGCTTGAATTATCTGCTGCTCCAAAGATTGAGACTTCAATGCAAGCTCTTTGGGATCTTTTAGCCGAAGTTGTATAGTTCTCGCTCCAGCTTTTAACAGCGTTTCGAGTAAAACCACATCTGCTACAACCGGGTACACGCCCAAAGCTGCATTAATCTTTTTAAAACCATTGAGCTCGCCTTCTCTAGTTAGCTCATTATTAGCCAATGAACAGGGTAAGTGGTCTTGCTCGGTGACTTGTTTGATATAAGGGAATAAGTTGATCTCCCTTGGCCACGCCGTTCTTTTTAGGCAGCCGGGGCCTTTCCCCGGTTGATAACTCAAACGCAGGCCTGCACTAACATAAGCTTTAGCCACTACAACGGCATCATTAAGCACAAAACCATGAGCCATCACAGCAGCGATAGCTGATGATAAGGTGCAGCCAGTACCATGATTATTACCGCTGGTTTCTCTTATGCTCGATAACCAAAAGCTTTGCCACTGATGCTGCTTGGATATGCCATCTACATCCCGACAAATCAGTAAGTCATTAGCCTGCTGTTGACACCAACTTGGGCCTTTATCTCCGCCTTTTGCCAGCACTGATGTTGCAAGCATATCAGCAAGCGTTTTAGCCGCTACGATACATGCGTCAATATCATCGAGTGTGTGCCCCGCTAGCACCTCAAGCTCAGCGTTATTGGGAGTGACTAAATTTAGCAGCCCTTTGAAAGGACTAAAGTCTAGCCTGGCATTATTTGCCAGTCGATCACCACAAGTCGCTACCATCACGGGATCTAAGATAACAGGAACCTTAATACCGACTTTAAGCCAACTCGCTTGTTGAGTGCTAAGCCATGACGCTAACGCAGTAATTTGTGACTGGTCTGCCAGTAAACCGATTTTAATCGCAGCTGGCGGCAGGTCTGCTAGCAAAGTATCAAGCTGAGAGCGTAACATTTGCGCGGATACCGCCTCCACCAACGACACCGTCACCGAGCTTTGCGCTGTCACAGCAGTGATAACGCTGCACGCATGGGCATCGAGATCTGACATGGTTGCCAGATCCGCTTGAATACCCGCGCCGCCGCCACTATCTGAACCCGCAATCGTCCACACTATCGGACGCTTGTCAGGCCAACTATGGGGAGCATTTTTCATGACTAATCCTCTAGCACCACATCACGCTTTTTTTCAGCGGCTTCATGGTAAAGTTCCGCCCCCTTGGCTTTAAACTCAGCCGACATCTGTGCCATGCCCTGCTCACGAACAACAGTCGTTTCACTCACCGTGTATGATTGATATTCAGCATCCGATTTAATATCGATGCTGCTAACCTGTTGTTCACGCTCTTGAGCAGCCGCATAATCACGGACTTCTTGAGTGATCTTCATCGAACAGAATTTTGGGCCACACATTGAGCAAAAGTGTGCCACTTTGGCAGACTCTTGAGGTAAAGATTCATCATGATAAGCACGCGCTGTATCAGGATCTAAACCAAGGTTATATTGATCTTCCCAGCGAAACTCAAAACGTGCTTTTGATAAAGCATTGTCACGAATTTGCGCGCCAGGGTGTCCCTTTGCAACATCGCCAGCATGAGCTGCAATTTTGTAGGTAATAAGTCCTTGTTTCACATCTTCTTTATTAGGCAAGCCTAAATGCTCTTTTGGCGTGACATAACACAACATGGCGCAGCCATACCAAGCGATCATTGCCGCACCAATACCTGAAGTGAAGTGATCGTAACCCGGCGCGATATCTGTTGTTTGCGGGCCTAACGTATAAAATGGCGCTTCATCACACAGCTCAAGCTGTTTATCCATATTCTCTTTGATGAGATTCATTGGAATATGACCTGGTCCCTCGATAATGGTTTGCACATCATATTCCCACGCAATTTTCACCAGCTCGCCTAAGGTTTCTAATTCCGAAAACTGCGCTTCATCGTTTGCATCGGCAATAGATCCCGGACGCATACCGTCCCCCAGCGACAGTGATACATCGTATGCGGCACAGATCTCACAGATCTCACGAAAATGTTCATAAAGGAAATTTTCTTTATGGTGTGACAAGCACCATTTGGCCATGATTGAACCGCCACGCGACACGATGCCCGTTAAACGTTTTGCCGTCATTGGTACATAACGCAGTAACACACCAGCATGAATAGTGAAGTAGTCTACGCCTTGTTCGGCTTGTTCGATCAAGGTATCGCGAAAGGTTGCCCAATTTAGATCTTCTGCAACGCCGTTTACTTTTTCAAGCGCTTGATAAATTGGTACCGTACCAATTGGCACTGGTGAGTTACGAATAATCCATTCACGGGTTTCATGAATATAACGTCCCGTCGACAAGTCCATCACGGTGTCAGCGCCCCAACGCGTCGACCAAACAAGCTTTTCAACTTCCTCTTCGATTGACGATGTCACCGCAGAGTTACCAATATTAGCGTTAACTTTAACCAAAAAATTACGGCCAATAATCATAGGCTCAGCTTCTGGGTGGTTGATATTTAAAGGGATGATAGCTCGGCCACGGGCAATTTCTTGTCTAACAAATTCAGCGGTTATCGGCTCACCAATCACTGCGCCAAAACTTTCCCCCTTATCTTTTTGCGTTAAGATAGGGTCTCGTACTTCTACCTGTGCCATGTTTTCACGAATGGCAATGTACTCCATTTCAGGCGTGATAATGCCCTGCCTTGCATAGTGTAACTGCGTCACACATTTACCTATTTTGGCGCGACGAGGTGGTAATAATGACTCAAATCGAAGGTGGTCTAAGCCGTCATCAGCTAAGCGCTGCTGAGTAAAGCCAGAGCTGACACCTGCAAGTTGCTCGGTATCATCGCGCTCTTCTATCCAGTGCTCGCGGAACTTTTCTAACCCTTTACGCACATCGATTTTTGCATCAGGATCAGAATACGCACCTGCGCAGTCGTAGACTTTTAGTGGAGGGTTGGCTTCAAATATAGGATTGGCTTCAGAGCCGCTAATTAGGGTATCAGCTTGGAGTATTTGGCGCATACCCACTTTTAGATCTGTTCGACTACCTTGTAGGTAAATTTTTTCAGAATTTGGGTGCTGTAGCGGCTTTAAGTTATCAATAAACTGTTGAGCTTGAGCTCGGGTTTCGCGGCGTTTTGACATTAGCAAACTCACTTTATAAAAAGAAATGAAGTTGCTTGTCAGGAGAAATGAGAATGTGAAAAGTTGAACGGATAGTAAGGCAATAAACGCCAGCTACACGTAACCTTCGAAACATTGCTTAAGCATGTCTTAAACAGACATTTTTGCAATGATTTCGCTTGTTTCCTTCGCAGGTTCTAGCCTGATCAGGTTCAACGGATCCCGAATTAACGGTCTCAGCCATATGGCACTCCGACAAGATGAACTGGCAGTATAGTCCTATCGACTTGTGACATACAAGTGCTTAAGTAGATATTAGACCAGAATAAACAAGCAAAAAATTAGAACCATAACCAACTGTTACATATGAGTTTTAACTTGTAAAATGGGTGGTTCCGTTAAAATAGATGAATTTTTATCAACTAAAACTTATCCCTTTTTACTTATCATTCGCTTATCTAGTCGTGCGGAAATCGCATCATTGATCGCTTTTTTTATCTTGTCTCCATCACAATTAAATGGGTAACCCAGGTTTTCTGCAAAGGGGTTAATTTGCGTTGGCACTTGGACAATGCGATAGCACGTATCACCTTGCCTGACGATGCGATTCGGATCTAATCTATGGTTGGTTGTGAGCACCTTGCTGTACTCATCAACTTGAGGGAAAACTAACTCTTGCATGTCGCCATCCATCTCACTCAAGGAACGCTTTTTAGTATATTGATCAGCCTTGTCTATAATGAGTTCATCGAGTTTGCTGGCTCGTTGCTTGGCCAAGTAAGACTGCGTAAACAGGCTTGAGCTTGATGCTAAATTTTGACTACTATTTTGACCTGAACTTGAATTCGCATTTTGAGTAGGAATTAAGTTTAACTTTTCATACTGACTATTCTCACTGCGAGCTATCGTGCCCTTTGTGTTACTCGCCTTTTTTATTGTCAGCTTTGTTATAGTGCCCTTTGTCATAGCCTGCTTTGTTATAGTGCCCTTTGTCATAGCCTGCTTTGTTATAGTACGTTTCGTTATAGCGTCCTTTGTTTTACTGACCTTAATTGACCCGTTGTTAGTTTCACGCTCTTGCCACACTTTCTCTTGTAGTTCTTTCTCTTGCGAAGTAGCAGCAACAATCTCGGGATTTACGACAGGTTTTACTGTGACTTCACTTTTCACTTCAAGCTCGATATCCGTTTTTATTACTTGCTCAATAACTTTTTGATCTGTGACTTTTGGCTCAGTGACGTTTTGAGGAACTTGATACAGGTATGATTGAATTTTAGCGCCGGACACATTTTTAGTTACCAGTGCTGTGCCTGTCCATAATTGGTTTATCGCAACGATAGCCACAAGGTGTAATAGTATGACACTGGAGATAATGAGCAAGCCGTTGAATCGAACTTGGCGTTGCTGTTGCTTACTTTTTTCTGCGTTAACGATTTGCTCGCGTTTGGCCTCCCACTTCTGCGTCGCTCTCAATTGGCTCTTCCTGACTCTTGTGCTTAATTAGACACTCTTCCTATAGTGATAACAGCTTAGAACAATCTCAGCTTAAATAAGTTCACATTAGTTATTTATGCTAGGCTGAGGAGCCCATTGAATATCGCACACTAAACACAGGAGCATCCAAGAGATACTGATTTCAAGAGTGTCAGTCCAGAGTTGTCAGTTTAAGAACCGCCAATTTAAGCGTACACGTGTTCGCTTAAACTGTAGCTTTTACAATCTAAAATGTTACACTGACCACAATTATGGTAATCCAGAAGTCATTTATATAATGCCAGTAGAACATGCGACAGCTCCAGATAATCAAGGTTCTAAGCCAACGAATAAGCCAACAAGTAAACAAATAACCTCTGCTAATTATTGTGCTAATGAAGAGCTAGCCAATAGCCTCAGTCATGGTATTGGCGTACTTGCAGGGATCGTGGGGCTGATTTTATGTCTGCTTAAAGGCTATGATCACCTCAGTTTTATTCAGTTAACCGGCGTGGTCGTATACTGCTGTAGTATTATTTTACTGTTTCTTTGTTCAACCCTTTACCACTATGCAACTTCGCCTCTAGTAAAACATAAGTTAAAAATTGCCGATCACTGCGCCATCTATCTGTTAATTGCCGGAACCTATACGCCGTTGATATTGATTACGCTGGCGAGCAGCGACGCCAATTGGGTATTAATTGCCATTTGGTCACTTGCCATTGGCGGTATTTTGTTTAAAACCCTATTTATTGGCCGCTTTAAAGTGTTTAGTTTAGTCTTGTATTTAGTGATGGGTTGGCTATGTGTGACGGTGATGCAAGAGCTAATCGCCAACATGTCAGATTTAGGTTTCAATTTATTGATAAGCGGTGGGCTCTTTTATAGCTTAGGTGTCATTTTCTACGTCGCTAAACGCATCCCCTTCAATCATGCTATTTGGCACTTGTTTGTTTTAGGTGGCGCGGTATCTCACTTCTTATGTATTTACTTAACCGTGATTTAACTCGCTAATATCGATAACTTTAAGCTTTACTTCACTCGATACAACAAAGGCGCTTATAGCGCCTTTTTTTATGAGTTAATCATCTACTGATAACTGGCAAAAATCGATAAACCTTTCGGTCAACAACTGAGCCTCATCAGTCATTTCGGCTTGTTTAAATAGCTCAATAATACATTCGAGTGTGCACAAACCTCCCTCAACCTGATTGCGCCTGAGATTAAACTGTGAGTCTGGCGTATCGCTTAAAGAGAAAGTGTTAGCTGTTTTTAGATAAGGGCTTTGGCGCAGCATTTTACGGGCTTCTTGCCAAGTCGCATCTAAAATCACTACTGTTTCTGGCCACTTTAGTACTTTATCTGTGTTTCGAGATGCTCGGCATTGAGAAGCACTGCTTTCAACAGCTGTGTTTACCGAGCCTTCATCTTGAGACAGAGCGGCTGAGTCCACCTCAGGGAATAACAGCGCCGTTGTCGATTCAGTTAACTTATCTAATAAAAACTGTGATGGCGTTACCCGTGACCACATGATCCGCTGACAATATTCAGGGAACTGTTGCAGTGCAATATTGCCCGTATTCGTTGGACGGATTGCTTCTCGCTCATGGGTTAGTAATATGACGTGCAATGGTCTGACTCTTAATGTAACAAGATGCGAGTATATACCGAAACAGCTAAAGGTGTAGAAAAACTCATAAAAAAGCGCACCTTACAGAGGTGCGCTTCATTGTACTACAGTGTTTTATCTAAGCCTGCATGCAACTTAGCAATACACTGCTCATCTATTTGTATTTTTTAACTTTCTTTAAGGCTATCTGCTGTTTTAGCATAGAAAGATGGTCGGTAAATACCACACCATTTAGGTGATCCATTTCATGCTGCAACACGATTGCTAAAAATTCATCGGTATCAATTTCAAACGTTTTACCGTGACGATCTAATGCGCTTACTTTAATCCCTTCATGGCGATTGACTTTAGCGCGATAACCCGGGATAGATAAACAACCTTCTTCGCCTTGATACGAACCACGCGATTCAATAATCTCTGGGTTAATCAATACTACTGGCTGATCGCGTTCTTCAGATAAGTCGATAACCAAAATAGCATGCAAACTACCAACCTGAGTTGCAGCTAGGCCGATACCGTCATCGGTGTCGTACATAGTCTCAATAAGATCATCAATAAAACCTTGTACAGACTCAATATCTGTTACAGGTACCGCCTTACGCTTAAGGCGTTCATCGGGGATCGTTAAAATGTCTAGCACAGCCATATCATTATCACACTAATGTTAACTAAAAAAATTCGCGCTATTATGACCGAAACAATCGCAAAGGCAACTACCGCGGCGATTTAAGTCTATTTAAGTTCAGTAGCCCTTTCAGTATATCTTCTCTATTGCCTCCCAAATCACTACATACACCAGCCGCTAATTTAAACAATTAGCTCCACATTTACGCAACATGTGATAGCATAAAACAAAATGTATAAAATATACGGAAAATAATATGACACAAGCAGGACGCACTGCACTGCCCCCTACATTCTTCGTTGCCAATACGATGGAGATCTTTGAACGCCTTGCTTGGTATGGCTTTTTCGCCCTATCTTCCCTTTATATGACCTCACCGCAAAATCAGGGTGGCTTAGGATTTTCAGATCAAGAACGTGGCTTATTACAAGGTATGATCCCGTTTTTCCTTTATTTATTCCCTGTACTAACTGGAGCACTTGCCGACCGATATGGTTATCGGAAAATGTTCTTAGTGGCTTACGCTATCATGTGCCCCAGCTACTACCTACTTGGCCAAGTTGATACCTTTATGGGATTCTTTGTGGCCTTTATGGGGGTCGCAGTAGGAGCGGCCTGCTTTAAACCTGTGGTCACTGGCACCGTAGCCCGAACAACAGATGATACAAACAGGGGATTAGGCTTCGGGATCTTCTACATGATGGTCAATATCGGTGGGTTCTTAGGTCCCTTCATTGCCGGCTATGTTAGAGCGATTAGCTGGGATTGGGTGTTTATCATGTCATCATTTTGGATTGCAATTAACTTTATTCCAGCTTTCTTTTTCTATAAAGAACCTACGGATCAAAGCCAGCAGAAAGGTAAACCTCTTAAAGCCGTATTCCAAGACATCCAAGAAGTTCTTGGCAACGCCCGCTTTGCCATTTTATTCTTTGGTACGTTAATCATCTTAATGTCCTATGGCGCCAAGTGGATCACGGGGGAGACAACCCTAATCATTTATGCAGCCTGGTTCACTGGCCATATCATCTGGGACAAGCTAGCATCAACAAAACCCAAAGCTCCGTGGTACGCGCAGAAAATCAGTCTAGGTAACAAACCCTTTGTGATCTATCTACTCATCCTATCCGGTATGTGGATGGTCTATCAGCAGATATTTATTACCTTACCTATCTACATTCGAGACTTTGTCGATACATCTGATTTAGTGATGATGCTCGCAGGTTACCCTGACTTATTACAGTTTTTCGCCCCTGTTGATACGAGTTTACTGCAATCGGAATTAACCCGCTTAAGCCATGAGGTGGCTGCAGGGACAGTTAACGTTAAGCAAGCTTACTTTGAACTTGTTCATACAAAAGTCATGGTGCCAACAGCTGAGATAAGCCAAGCGGTAAATGCTATATCACAAAACCCTGCGCTTGCGGCGCAATATGCTCAAACATGGGCAAGTGAATATCGCCAAGTTAACCCTGAGTACCTTATTGGACTTAACTTTTTGTCGATTGTAATAATGCAGTTGATGATCAGTCGTTTCGTAGAACGTTTCCAAGCATTACCCGTTTTGGTTGGTGGCACGATTATTCTCGCCTTAGGCACTGCCATTGGCGGACTGGCGCATGGCGCAATCATGGGCGGGGCAATGGTGCTGACCTCTATCTTGGTATTCTCAATTGGCGAAATGGTTGCATCACCGAAAAGCCAAGAGTATGTGGCAAGCTTTGCGCCAAATGACAAGAAAGCCATGTTTATGGGTTACTACTTTGTCTCTTCAGCGATTGGATTCTTACTGGCGGGCCCGCTATCTGGCTACCTATACTCAGAAGTTGCCAAAGGCGCTGGTCGCCCAGGTCTGATGTGGTACATCATAGGGGCACTTGGTTTGGTAACGGCACTTGGTTTAGTACTGTTCCATAAATTTGGTACCACACCAGAAGCTGCAGATGATACTGCAGTGCCAGTAGCTCAAGCGACTTAAATCATTACCCCTTAAGTAAGTGGTTGTCACTTATTGCGAATATACCCAAGGATAAGCCTATTGATAACTCAAATTTTCAATAGGCGTTAACCAGCAATAATACCAATCTAAGTAAAAATATGATCTAATTGCATTCATCGTATTCTCTTCATTTGTGGTTATGGATAACTTTA
>NZ_JBRIMB010000075.1:0-12474 GCF_052977265.1 Shewanella sp. 0m-8
GTAGTTCAGTTGGTTAGAATACCGGCCTGTCACGCCGGGGGTCGCGGGTTCGAGTCCCGTCCGCTCCGCCAACATTACGATAAGCCCTGCTAGAGATAGCAGGGCTTTTTCGTATGCGTATTTCAAAGAAAAATTAAAGCGAAATGCGTAAGCACTTTGCTAAAGGAGCGATAGTTCAGTTGGTTAGACTCTTTACTAGAAATAAGCGGCCTGTCACGCCGGGGGGCGCGGGTTCGAGTCCCGTCCGCCCCGCCAACATTAAGACGAAAGCCTCTGCAGTAATGCAGAGGCTTTTTTTGTTTTGTAATATTTGTTAATTTAGCCGTGACGTCGCGGATGAATCCGCCCCAGCTACGCTTCGCGTTCGTAAGCTCACAGCTATCGCTGTACTCACCCACAAACATTACGATAAGCCCTGCTAGTAATAGCAGGGATTTTTCGTATCTGTTATTTAAAGAAAATTTCAATGATATGCGTAAGCACTTTGCTAAAGGAGCGGTTACTCTCAACCATCCATGGGTTTCGTGACATTTTTGCATCCATGCACTTCGTAGCTCAGTTGGACTAAGATTGTTCCAGACAATCTCTAGAATTCACTTCATCCATGGAGTTCTTAGGGCATTTCATTAGAGTTAGTCGGGCCTGTCACGCTGGGGGCGCGGGTTCATCTCTTGATAAGATCAAGACCTCCCCAGCTTCGCATTCATAAGCTCATCGCTACGAGACATTCACCCACAAACATAAAGATGAAAGCCTATGCACTGCTTATTGAAAAGAATGCAGAGGCTTTTTCGTTTAGCGTCAATAATTCTTTTAAAATAGATAGTCCGCCCCAGTTTAGCTAAAACTAGGCGCTCGTGAGCATGTGGCTATCACTGTACTTACCCTCAAGCATAAAGATAAAAGCTTCATATTTCGATGAGACTTTTTCCGTTTAGGCGCTACGATAAGCTACAGCAGTTGTTTATTTTATTAACCTTAACACTTAGACGTTATTGCTCAGTTTATTATTGATTTTCGATGCGCTTTTTAAACGCTTTACGTGTTGCGTCATCGGCCTGGCTATACCAAAAATCAAGCATTTGACCGACATTTATCTGATTATTAGGCTGAGCGGCTGTAGCTGTAGCTGTAGCTGTAGCTGTAGCGGTTGTAGGACTAGATGCCTGCGCTGCAATTATCGCTGGGGTTACGGCTTGCACTGTTGCCTCTGGGGGGGCTTGTAGCTTAAGAGAGGCGCTTTGCTGAGTCAGATTGTACGCTGCCATCTCTGTTTTATAGTCACGACCTAGTTGTAAGCCGTCTTTAATTAACTTTCCTTGCTCGAAATTAATCACTTGTTTATTAGCATCTTCCAATGAGATTTGTGGTGATTGGTTGAACTTATCAGCAGCACTATTAGAGCGAATTCTTGGTAAGGTTAACGAAAGCTCAGCATTCGTTTCATCGAACTTAATGATGATTACGTCAGATTGAAACTGAGTTTGGGAACCTTGCTGTTGATAGCGTCCCTGATAGCGAAACGCAATCTGATTCGTGCCATTGTCTAGTTTAAGTGTTTCATGGCCACTAGTTTCTATACCATTGACGAGGATGAGTTCTGAATTAGATGGCATAGACAAGGTCACATCAGCCAATGCTGACGAACTTAACAATAAAACAGAACTACAAGCTGCGGCATAATAACGATTCATCTGGGATCCTAATATGGTGTAATGTCTTCTTTATAGCAGAATAATGTTAAAGTTGCATAGTAAGATGATTTTATTACTGACTTACGTCGTAATGCTTGGATATTAGTAACAGTTTATCTTGTTATATGCGGGTATAATTGCCCTAAACACCGCAGAGGGGAAGCAAGTGCTCACTAAAATTTTAATCACCTTACTTATCATTGCTGGCGCGATGGTTTATATCCGTAAACCGAGAGAAAAAGGTGTCCGAGCGAGTACAAAAGAGTTAGGCAAGAACATGAAACTTCGGCTTGGTGCTTATGTGCTCGTCAGCTTATCTCTCACTGCGTCAGCTGCCTATTGGTATTGGGATTGGAGTGATGGTAATAAAGTTGTCAGTGTAACGATAGTGTCACCTATGAGTGAGGAAACCGTAGTTTATCAAGTTAGAAAGAAGGATATTGCTAGCAATGAGTTAACAACTGTTAACGGAATTCGCATTAGATTGTCCAATCAGGAAAGAATTATCGTTGCTAATACGGTAAATAAGTAATATTTGTGCACTTTATTATGCTTTGCCCTTTGTAATATGACGTTATAGGTTAGAATAGCCCAAATTTTTTGTTCAGAATATTTGCTATAAGCGTTTAAAGGAGGAGCTATGATTACAGCCTATGCCTATGAGGATCGTAAACTTACGATTATTGAATTGAGCATCAAGGATAGTATCCCTCCCAGTATTATTTGGCTGGACCTATATAAACCCGATGAACATGAAAGAGAATGGTTAAGCCATTTTTCTGTTGAAGATGTGCCGGATGAAGAGGATATCAATGAGATTGAGGCTTCTGCGCGTTTTTATCAGAATAATGATGGATTACACATCAACTCTTTGTTTCCACAGCGTGCAGGGCAAGATGTTAAAGGCGTAAACGTCTCTTTTAACTTACGCAAAAACTTTTTACTGACAATCCGTGACGAAGATGTGGGACTTATCCGCTTGCTGCGTAACTACCTGAGACTGGGTAAAATCGACGCAACTACACCTGAAACTCTCTTGCTAGAGCTATTTAATCTTAAAGTCGATTATCTTTCAGACCTGATTGAGGACGTATATACCGTACTTGAAAACGTCAGTGAAGAGGTGTTTAAGAATGAAGAGCTTGATGATGTGTTTAAGCTGATCACCCGCCAAGAAGATTCAAACGGCAAAATTCGATTAAGTTTGCTCGATACCCAACGTTCGTTAAGGTTTATGCAGAAGCATTATCGTGGCCAATTGACCGATGATGAGTTAAAAGATCTGCGTGAGATGCTGTCAGATATTGAGTCTTTGATGCCTCATAGTCAGTTTATTTTCGACAAGCTGAACTTCTTACTCGATGCCGCTATGGGTTTTAGTGGTTTGCAGCAAAACAAGATCATTAAGATCTTTTCTGTTGCCGCCGTGGTATTTTTACCGCCAACAGTGATAGCAAGCTCCTACGGCATGAACTTTGTAAATATGCCTGAGCTTGACTGGAAATTGGGCTACCCAATGGCGATTGCAATGATGTTTGGTAGTGCTGCGGGAACCTATTTTTTCTTTAAACGAAAAGGTTGGCTATAGTTTACTCTGCAATAGCTAGCAACCACGCTATTGAAGAAAGAAAGAAAGAAAGAAAGAAAGAAAGCTCGCAATCGCGAGCTTTTTTGTGCCGATGTCACCTACCCATGGCATGTTGTTTAAGGTCGCGATTAACCTTTCTAGTCTTTTTTACCCTTTTTAGTCTTTTGCTGAAAGGGGACCACATCCGCTTTATTTTGAAAGAACAGTTCAGGTTGAGAATACACCTGATTTAATAGCGCAAGTTTTTTAAACATCAGCTCGCTAACGACTTGGCAACGTTGATAAGGACTGTTGCAGAGCGCTAAGCGTTTGTCTAAGTGATCAAGCAAACAGGTGAGATTGGCTTGGTTCGCTTTACTGCTTTGGGCGATGGTTTCTTTGCAAAGGTGTTTTTGTAGTGCATCTAGTTTTTTTGGGGCATTTTCTGCAAGCCATAATAATCGGTCAAAACTTGGAAGTTTAGTCATAATAACTTCCTCCAGCGTGATAACTCATTCTATAAAACTAGTCAGTTAGCGCTAATAGGGCAAGAAACCTGCAATATGCTGGCTATTTTAAGCGGGTGGTTATACCAGTCAATAAAGTCATTAATCCCCATTTTTGTTAGATATATATCTTGTGCGGGGCGGTTTTACGTCGAGTTACAACGAAAGAGAATTATTTTTCAGTGTATTACGCAAAGATATCGCCCTAGCTTGCAGGAATGTTAATTCCTACTGAAAGGGCTGATATTTATTGGACTAATATTACTTTTCTGCACCAAAGAAGTAGCTGATCTTCTCCCTAGGGTTTAGGTACTTAATCACTTTTTCCGGAAGCGCTGCAACAGGTAAGCATCGGACGATGCTTAAGCCCTCATTGGCCAGGTCGACAATAGGTGCTTGCTCTTTGGGTACGGTGGGATCATATACCAACACCCGTGGTAACAGTAGTTGGCTTAAGTTGACCGACATCACCATGGCAAACTGACCCGAGGCTAGCTCAACAATACTGCCAGGCGGATAAATACCGAGCATCTTGACTAAGCGACTAATCACTTGCTGATTCAGCTGTGACTGATAGTTTTTATACAGATAACCGAGGGCTGAATAAGGCGTCTTGGCTTTTTTACTGCGGTCAGAGTGACATAAATTATCGTAGGTATTTATGGCACAAACCAACTGACTTAGCTTATCTAAATCTGTTTCTTTTTTACCTTTAGGTACACCCGAACCGTCTAAAAACTCGTGATGGTTTAAGATGATAGGCAATGCTTCTTTAGGAAAGTTATCTGCGGCAATTAATAACTCAGCGCCCATTGCTGGGTGTTGATTAAAATATATCTGTTCTGCATGAGTAAAAGGCGTGGCCTTTCGCAGCAGTTGAGTCGGAACCTTGAGTTTGCCTATATCATGAAATAGTGCGCCCATTCCGACGAGCTCAATGTCTTTTCGGCTCCAAGCTAACTCTTTGGCAATGAGCATGGACAGTACGGCCACATTCAGCGAGTGATAATAGATCCCTTCATCACTTTTGGCGTCAGACATCAAATGAAGTACTAGCTTATCGTCAGTGAGTAATTGATTAACAACACCATGAATGAGCTCTTTAGCTTCATTGACCGCATCAAGCGGGCGATTACGCAGTTTACCGATGAGGCTTCTCATCATGGCAACGTTGCGGGTGAAGTGTTTTTCAGTCTTCTGTAAATGGCGTCTTAACGATTGCTGGGCTTCGATGCTTTTGGCTTTTTGTTGATTTAGCTCGCCAGATAAGCGCTCAAGGTTATTGTCAAGAATGCTTGTCGCTTGTTTAGCTTCAATGCAGGAAAGCGGTTGGGTGTCGCTACGCTCCGGGCGAAGGTAAACAAACTCTATACCAAGATTTTTAATCAATTCAATCTGAGCTTGTTGTTTTATTTTGAAGCTATTGAATATGAAAGGGTGATCTTTCCACGCAATCGGTAACTGAACAAAGTTACCGATCTGCAACTGTGCTACTGCGACTTTACAACTATTCGTCATGGGTATTTTATCGAACGTATCCTAATTTGCTATTTTAACTCAAGTTATATAATTTACAATTACTTAACTGATAAATTTACACATATTGCTAAACAGAGAAACTTAAAATGGACTTCATTGAAATATACCCAAATGCGATCCCTGATGACTTTTGCGATGAGTTGATAAGCAAGTTTAATACGCACTCAGGAGTAAGGGCTGGCCGAACTGGTGGTGGAGTTGATGAATCAAAAAAACGCAGTTTCGATCTTATGCTCGACTCCCATGAAGACTTAGCGCCGCTGAAGAATAAACTGCTCGGTTATACGCTATCTTATGCAACCCAATACTTTGACAAGTATGCGATGGCGCTAATGGGCGCCGTCGCCGTGAATGTTGCCGACGAACAAGGTCAGTCTGTCACGTTAACCCCAGATAACTATGAGCGCTATGGCAAGAGTCGTGCGGAGGCCATCATTAAGTATTTGTACCGCAGTGGCAGTATCAATATTCAAAAGTATCTACAAGCTAAAGGCGGTTACCCCCACTGGCATTCAGAGCAGTTCCCCCAAGTAAGTCATAACGAAGCCTTACACCGTGTGGTTCTGTATATGTTTTATTTGAATGATGTTGAAGAGGGCGGAGAGACAGAGTTTTATTATCAGAATAAGCTGATTAAACCCAAGAAAGGCACTATGGTCATCGCCCCTGCAGGCTTTACTCATTCTCATCGGGGAAACATTCCCAAGAGTCACGATAAGTATATCGCGACCTCTTGGATCATGTTTAATCGCGCCGAACAACTCTATAGCGCTGGCTGATATCTAGATAGGGATCGAGATCCTAAAACAGGCGCCTTCGAGCTTGGATGTTTCGATACTTAGGCGTCCGCCATAGCTAATGACAATCTCATTACACACCGCAAGGCCTATGCCTTGACCGGGCTTTTGAGTATCGGCGCGCACACCTCGCTCAATAATATTCTGACGAATACTCTCTTCAACACCCGGACCATCATCTTCAACCACTAACTCAAACTCACCAGCATCGTTATAGTACGATGACACTTTTACTGTTGAAATACATAGCTTAAAGGCATTTTCCATCAAGTTACCGCAAAGTTCCATTAAGTCGCCTTTATCACCTGGGAACACATGTTCAATAGGAATAGCGGCTTCAAATTGAACTTGTTTGTCGCGGTACACTTTAAATAGCATCTGCGCCAATTGGTTAACCAAGGGGGCAATTTGGGTCTGCTCTTGTTTAAGGCCTTTACGGCCTAACATGGCACGCTTCAATTGATATTTAACCAATTGATCCATTTGGCTGACTTGTTCCATAATCTTCTCGCTGCAAGCCTCTTTATCAAGAGTACGATCATCGGTAATAGCATGTACTGCAGCTAACCGTGTCTTAAGGCTGTGAGCTAAGTCGTTCATTGCATTTTGGTATCGCTGTTGCTGGGCGCTCGATTGCACTAACAGTTGGTTTAGCGCTTGGGTCACTCCCTCTAGCTCTACTGGGTAGCCATCTGACAACGATTTAGCTTTACCATTGTTGATCGAGTTCAACTCATTTCTAAGCCTGACTAAAGGTCGCATTCCCCAATAGGCAGCACTGATCAAAAGCACTAATGCAAGCGCGAGTACGAAGGCTAAGCGAACATAGGTTAGGCGACTAAACTTACTGTATTCCTTTTCAATTTTCTCAGCATCTTTTAATACCAATAGATTGTATTTGTTACTGGCAATATCGAGTGATAATAAGTAGACAAAGTAACCTTTATTATCGGCTAAGGATAAGTAATAGGGCGGAGAGGTGTCTCTTATTTCGTTAAAGCGCTCGCAGGTATCAAATAGGCCACGATCGACCGCTAATGATGAAGTCCATACTTGATTGAAGGTACTATCACAGCTGGCGATAATATATCGTTGAGTTGCGCTATTTTCTTCGAGCCATTCGTCGCTGTTGTCAGGAATAAGGTCATGTTCCCTCAGTTCTGCGGCGACATTGGGGATCTCTGCAATAAGCTGCGCGGTCTCTTCGTTGTAACTATTTTGCGCGTGGAGGATATTAACCATCCACGCTAAGCCAAAGCCTACTAGCGCAATAATTGATAACGATGTGAGAAACATCCGCGTGAGCAGACGTTTCTTAGGTTTGAATCCTAACTGCATGGTAGGTTGAATTTATAGCCCTGACCACGAATGGTAACAATGGGATTTTCGAGGCCATCTTTAGTGAGCTTTTTACGAAGACGGCTAACCATCACTTCGATTGTGTTTGGATCACCTTCTTTGTCACCGTAAATCACATCGAGTAAACGCTGCTTAGCGACGACTTCATGACAGTGGCGCATCAGATACTCAAGAATAAGGTATTCAAACGCGGTCACTTCCATAGGCTGACTGTTAAGGCTGACTTGCTTTGCTGCCAGGTCGATTTCTAGTGGTCCGCTAGTTATCTGTGGTTTGACAAAGCCTGCGCTGCGGCGAACCAGGGCATCGAGGCGTGCCACTAACTCTTCTTTTTGAAACGGTTTCACCAAGTAGTCATCGGCGCCAGCATTTAAGCCTTCAACCTTGTCTTGCCAATTCACACGAGCAGTAAGAATGAGAACGGGGGCTTTAAGGCCATTATCGCGAAGACTTTGAATTAGGCTGATCCCGTCTTGATCGGGTAAGCCTAGGTCGATAATAGCCACATCGATAGGATAATTTGTTGCTTGGTAAAATCCCTCTTTGGCTGTTAATGCTACTTGCACTTGATTACCTAACTCACTCAGTTGCACTTTGAGGTGGTGAGACAAGATAGGGTCATCTTCAACAACTAATATTCGCATAGTCACAATATCCTTGAATTCAATACTGATTAGTTTACGCAGAATTATGCTTACTGCCAACTAGGTGTTTCTTAGTAGAACAAGCTTACGCTTTATATACTTAACCAAGGCTGAACTTAGTGATGCACCTGGTTTGGATGTTGTTTATTTGAACTAAAGAATGATATTTGCCTATAAAATACAAAAAATACCGAATTAGACGTTATTTTGTGTCGTTTTTTCTGGGTTTATTGCTGCTTTTTCGTTAAGGTTACGTGAAAAATTACCCGCAAAAGGATTAAAATATGTCGCTTGTAAGGCGATTTACAGTGCTAGTGCTACTGTTATTAACGCCAAGTGTGATGGCGACTACGTTTACGTTTACAGCTATTCCAGATGAAGATGAACGTCAATTACGGACTCGCTTTGATAAAATAGCCACATACCTTGAAGAAAAGCTCGGTGTTGAAGTTAAATATATCCCAGTAAAGTCTTATTCTGCAGCGGTAACGGCTTTTCGTAACAATCAAGTGCAACTGGCTTGGTTTGGCGGACTGTCTGGTGTACAAGCTAGGCGTTTAGTGCCGGGTTCTGAGGCAATTGCTCAAGGCTACGAAGATCAGTTTTTTAAGAGCTACTTTATTGCCCATGCATCAACAGAAATTGTACCTAGCGACAACTTTCCAAACTTAAACGGTTACACCTTCACCTTTGGTTCAAAAAACTCGACCTCTGGCCGCTTAATGCCGCAATTTTTTATCGAGCGAAACTTAGGTAAAAACAGTAAAGATGTGTTCAAGCGCATAGGTTACTCAGGTGATCACAGCCGCACAATTACTCAGGTTCAAGCGGGTGTCTATCAAGTTGGAGCTGTTAATTACAAGGTATGGGAAACCGCATTAGCCAACGGCAAAGTGGATCTTAATAAAGTGAATGTGATTTGGGAAAGTCCAGCTTACCCTGATTATCAGTGGACGATTCGCGGTGACGTTGATAAAGAGTTTGGCCCAGGCTTTGCTGCAAAAGTGGAGTCGGCGCTCATTGGCATGACCGATCCTCATCTGTTAAAAAGCTTTCCTCGCCAGTCATTTGTCCCGGCTGAGAATCAAGATTATGAGCCGATAGAAGATGTGGCTAAAGCAATAGGGCTGATAGACTAACCTCATGTTAGCGCTAAAAGATGTCGTTATTCAGTTTGGCGATAAAGTGGTTGTAGATCTTGAGAGCTTAGTCATCAGCAAAGGTGAAAAAATTGCCATTATTGGTCGTTCCGGTAGTGGCAAGTCGACCTTGATAAATCATATTTATGAACGATTACGGTCAAGCTCGGCGCTATGTTCACAGCGACAAGGTTTAGTTGAGAATTTAAGTGTGTTTCATAATATTTTTATGGGGGCACTTAATCGCCATCGCTGGTATTACAATCTATTGAACCTTGCTTATCCATTGCACCAGCCGTTAAAAGAGGTTAACCAAATTGCCACCGAACTGGAACTGGACTGCTCACTAACGAGTCCAGTTTCAACCTTGTCGGGTGGGCAAAGGCAGCGTGTGGCACTGGCGCGCGCCTTATATCAACATCAAACATTATTTATTGGTGATGAGCCTTTTTCTGCGCTCGATCCTGTTATGGGGCAACGCTTGTTAAGCCATGTTTTAGCCTGCCACAGTACGGTGGTAATGGTTTTGCACGACATGGATATGGCCTTGACCCATTTTGACCGTGTTATCGGTTTAAAAGAGGGCAGAAAAGTACTCGATGTGTCTGCAAGTTCTCTGGATGTCGATACGCTAGAAGATTTTTATCAAGATAAGTTAGCTACAGACTCTGCTGCGCACGCTTTATTTAACCGTCATTCAGCTAACAGTTCAGGTAACAGTTCAGCTTGTACAAGCGCTTCGCTACAAAGCGACGCTAAACATCTTTAGTTTGCGCTCCCACAATCGCTCGAGGTTTAGTCTGTTTACCTTTGTTGGTTACTGGCAAAAAGTGACCTTGCTGCTATGGCTGATAACCTTTATCTGTTTTTATGCCGCGGATACCGAAATTATTGCCCTAGATCCGTGGGCAGAACTGTTATTGATTGCTAAAGGTATTGCCGCGCCGGATTTCTTTGCCACTGAATACCTACTCGATGCGTTATGGCAGACCGTGAGTTTTGCACTGCTAGGCATATTCTTAGCGCTGGTGTGGGGCGCGCCCGTATCCCTTATCTACCACAAGCCTTATATTGCCGCCATGTGTGCGTTTGTTCGCTCTATTCATGAGATTTTCTGGGCACTGCTGTTTTTACAGATTTTTGGTTTATCACCATTGACCGGTATTCTTGCTATAGCATTGCCATACGGGGCAACCTTTGCCCGGGTCTTTAGTGATATTTTGCAGCAAGCTCCCACCACAACCTTGCAAACTTTCCCCAATCAGACTGACCGAATTAGCCGATACTTTTATGGTCGAGTTGCACATGTTTTAGTGCCTATTCGAGCCTATGTACGTTATCGGTTTGAGTGTGCATTGAGAAGTAGCGCAGTGTTAGGTTTTGTCGGTATGCCGACCTTAGGTTTTTATCTTGAATCAGCATTTCGCCAAGGTCATTATCATCAAGGCGCTGCTTTACTAATGCTATTTATTGCCTTGATAGGCACTATTCCATATTGGGGGCGTATAAAATTACTGCCGATTTATTTTATAGTCGCAATATGGGCATTGCCAACCATACCTCATGTTGATGGTGGGCTTATTTGGCGTTTTCTAAGCCAAGATATTTTGCCGCCCATGTTTCAAGACTCTTCGCTGCAAAGTCATGCATATCAAAGTGGCGCGATTTCAGGCATGGCGTTACTGAGCCAATTTGTTGATTGGTTAAGCAGGTTACTCAGTGAGCAAGCATTACCCGGTGTGATAGCAACGCTATTACTCGCTTTAGCTGCACTGGGCATGAGCCACCTGTTTGCGCTAATAGGGAGCGCGGTGAGTGACAAACGCTTAAGTGGACGCTTTATCGCTAATATTAACCGGCTGGGATTATTGGTACTGCGTTCTGTACCAGAATATATATTTGCCTTCGTGTTTATGCTTTTGCTAGGGCCGTCAATGTTGCCAGCGATACTCGCTTTGGCAATTCATAACGGTGCGCTTATTGCGTACTTAACCATTCGGCACGCGGACGATGTCACGGTATCGGGCCATTTTAATGGCAGACTCGATGGTTACGGCTATGAAGTGCTGCCTGCAATATACCCCAACATGATGGCGTTATTGTTTTATCGTTTTGAGGTGATATTAAGAGAAACCGCCATTTTAGGCATGTTAGGCATCGCCACATTGGGGTTTTATATCGACAGTAATTTTGAAGAGATCCGCTATAACGGCGCATTAGTGCTGATGTGTGTAACAGCTTTGGTCAATATAGTGGTTGATATCTTGAGTCGGCGTATTTTGTACAATAAAAACAAAACGCAGCTAGGGTGTGCTCATTAACAATAAAGCGTTGTAGGAGCTAGCTGCGTTTTTGATAGATCTGTTAACTAAAGATGTTACGTTGCTTGCGTTTTTCGATGATGCCATTACCACACCAAGCCGCTAAAAGCGTAAAGGCAATAACACCCGCCATAATAGCACTCAGGCGATACCAAGGCGCGTCAGCCAATATTCGGGTTTGAATGTATTCAAAGCTACTAACTCCCCACACTAAAAATGCCGATACGACTAAACCCACTTGCAGTAATCGAGTCGCCCAATGGGTTTTAATAAACAGCAATAATGGACTTAGGGCAAAAGCAATACACGCCTCATTTTGTCCAAAGCGTAAAAAGTGTGCGCCGATAAGAAGATAAGCTAAACAGATAAGAAGGATCCGCCACCACATGAGACTCTACCTTTGAAATGATACTTGTGGTGTAGAGCTTACGTGAAAGTATAAGCGGTATTCTATAGGCGGCTTCACAATAATGACATTTAACCAGATTAGAAACACTGAAGCCAAGCATCAGACAGAAGCATCAGATAATACACATCGCATCAGAGCTGTACCTTATTCATACTGAGCCATCTACCACTACAACTTATCGCGGATACTTGCGAAAAACTTTGAGTTTACCAACTCACTTTTGGACAAAAGTTTGTCGGCGCTTGCCGCTGAGCTAAATCTAAAGCCAAATCAATCAAACTTCGTTTGATAAAGGTCGTGAGCTTCCAGCTCACACACGGCCAAGAAGGGGTCTACAGCAACCCCCTCTTGGATCACCCCTGCCGCCCCGACGAAGTTACATGCATTAGGTACGGGCCTCATACTTATGGATAAATCACTACCGCTTCCGATGGGGCATCCTGCCCCGCGAAAGCTACGCCGACATCCCTGTCGGCATCACGCGATTTATTCCAACGTA
>NZ_JBRIMB010000076.1:0-12361 GCF_052977265.1 Shewanella sp. 0m-8
GCTGACGCAGATCAAACCATCAATGCCAGCGTCACCAGCACTGACTTAGCAGGCAACAGCGCCACCGCGACCGATACTGAAGATTATGACGTTGATAACACTACACCAAACACCCCGACTGTAATTATTCTGGATGACAGTAACCCAATTATTGGTAATGCAAACCCTGGCGATGGCTGGTTAAACCCTGATGAAATAGTCAGTGGTGGCGCGAACATCCAGTTAAAGGTAGAAGTTAACCATACTGACTTATTAGCAGGTGGTTCAGTTTCTCTCAGCATCACTAATGGCACCTCAATTTCGACCGTGGTTCTTAGCTTAAGTGCTACTGGAGAGTTGATTGTTACAGGTGCGTCTTCAACCGCTACCAGCCAATTTAGTTACGATAATGGAGTGATTACGTGGTCTGAAGAGACACCAAATGAAACATCAAGCATTACTGTTGAAGCGACTCAAGCTGATCTTGCTGGTAACGAGTCCGGCCCTGGAAGTGATACGGCAGCGATCAACACTGTCGACGCCAATGATGATGCTCAAGGTAGCTCATTTAGTGCAAGTGCAAGTGCAAGCTCTAGCGATAACTGGGGAACCGAAAACGGTACTAAAGTTAATCCACTATTCACTATCAGCGCAATAAACGCTGATGGCTCTGAAGGAACTGTTAATTACGCAACTGGTGATAACAACAAACTTGGTGTTTCTGGCACTCCCAGAACCGAAGGCGCGACAGTAGGTCAAATAGAGTTCAACGCTGAAACGGGTCAATCTGAAGGATTAGTCTTTAGCTTTAATGGCCTCGTCAATAAGGCAACCTTCAATGTTAGCAACATGTTCGACACCGAAGAGGGCGGCGAACAAGGCGTTTGGAAGGCTTATTATCAAGGCCAACTCGTTGCTATGGAAACCTTTAAAACCGAAGGTAGCAAGAGCGGTGAGTTCAACATAGATACTGGCAACTTGGTATTTGATACTTTAGTGTTTGAAGCCACCTATACGCTAGGTGAAGAGTCACAGGCTAACCCAGGTGATGACTCATCCGATTACTACCTGACTTCAATTGTCGTTTCGGGTCCAGAACTAGGCGGCGATGCACTAGTTGTAAATGAAGGCGAAGTACTAACAGCATCAACTATCGAAGATGGATTATTGTGGAATGATAGCGATTTAGATCATGATACTAATGGTCATAACCATCAACATACTGACTCTTTCTCTATCACTGCGGTTAATGGTCAAGGGATCCAGGCTAGTAGCACTATTATCTTAGATAGTGGCGCAAAGCTCACAATCAATACTAATGGAACTTACAGCTACGATACCAATGGCGCCTTTGCATCTCTCGCCGCAGGAGAGGTTACTAAAGAAACCTTTACCTACACCATTACCGATGAGCACGGCGCGACTGATACCGCCACTGTCACCATTAATATTATTGGTACCAATGACGCTCCAGAAGCGTTTGCTAATCGCTACCAAGTTAATGAGAGCGAAACCATTACTGGTAACATCATCACTGACGATAATGATAATGACAGTACAAATGGCAGTGGTGTTGACTCCGATATCGATGGCAATCCTCTAAGCATTACCCATATCGATGGCGTAGAGCTGACATTTGTTAATGGCGCAGCAACTGTGTCTGTTAAAGATGGCAGCCTAACCATCAACCAAGATGGTAGCTTTAGCTATACCCATGATGGCTCGCAGACTGTACCGACTAGCTTTACCTATACCATCAGTGACGGCCAGGGTGGCAGCGATACGGCGAGTGTAAACTTCGATGTAGTGCAGACTCGAGATTACGGTTTTGTGGGCGGTACCGACGGCAACAACACTTTACAAGGTAGTGATAACCACGACATTATCGTTAGTGACACTAGCGGCTTACAGATTGTTGCTGGTGAAGATTATAATCTGGCCTTTATTCTCGATTCTTCTGGCAGTATGTCTGATGAAATCACTCAAGCAAAAATGCAATTAACGACTGTTTTCAACACGCTATTCAATAGTGCTAATGGCGAGCATGCTGGCACAGTCAATGTGCTGTTTGTTGATTTCGCAGCAAATACTAAGACAAATATTTCAGTCGATTTATCTAACGGTGATTCTCAAGCGGCACTTACGCAGTTACTCGCAGCGGTTAATGCAGTTAGTGCAGGCGGAAGCACAAATTATGAAGCATCATTTGAGAGCGTCATAGAATGGTTTGATAGCGCTGACATTGCTGGTAATGGTGCCAACAACCAAACATTCTTCATTACAGACGGGCAACCAACAGCAGATACCCACAGTGAGATAGACTCCCTATACGTTGGTGTCGATCCTCAAACTGGCAACTTCCTAACCTTAAGTGAAGTTCTCATCGCGAATTCTTATAGTTTTGGGGAAACAATCACATTAAATGGCAAGGTGTTAGTTGATTCAAGTGGCGATGTATATTCAGTCTATACCGATGTTCATGAAAAAATAGGCAGCATCGAACAAGATGGTAATACATTGAAATATGACGACGACCACAGTAATTCAGGCCTACATCAATTCAGTCTATTAAATGCCGTATCGATTGTTAATGCCATTGGTATTGGGAGTGGTGTTACAACTGATGTACTTAAGCTTTATGACACAGACGGAAACGTTCAGGCCGCTGTTGATGTCAGTAATCTTGCAAGTGTTATTTTGGGGAATACAGTCGAACTAACTCAAGGGCGAGACGACGCACTAGGTGGAGAAGGCAATGATATTATCTTTGGCGACCTTGTCCAATTAGATAATATTACTGGCCAAGGATTTACAGCCTTACAGAACTATGTAGCAATAAAAACCGGAACAGATACTGGCAGTATTGACTTGCAAGATATCCATAGTTACATCAGTACTCATATTGATGAATTTGATATATCAGATGCCAATGATGGCAACGATATCTTAAACGGTGGTGAAGGTAACGATACCTTATTCGGTCAAGGTGGTAATGATACCTTAATCGGTGGTCTGGGTGCAGATACGATGATTGGCGGTCTAGGGGACGATGAAATGACAGGTAATGAAGGAGCGGATACGTTCGTTTGGACCAGTGGTTCAGTAGATGGCTCTGATACCACCGACCATATTACCGACTTTGACTTAGCTGAAGATAAGCTTGATTTAAGCGATATCCTGCAAGGTGATACTGTCAGTGAACTTGCTCAACACCTGAGCTTTACAGATGAGAATGGCTCTACCAGTATCAATATTGATACTGATGGGGATGGCAGTTTTGATCAACACATTGTGCTCGATGGTGTCGACCTAATTGGTCAGTTCGGTAGTAATGAGGCCGACATTATATCTGGTCTATTAGGTAGTAACGGAGAGGGACCACTCATCGTCAGCACATCAACAGGAGATCCTGTGACTCAGGCGGTTAATCCCGATCCTTTAGATGATCCATTCAATCCAAATGGCTTTGCTATGCTGCCATAAAAAAAGAAGCAAGATAGTGGCCTGTGGAAAAACAGGCCACTATGACCGATACTTTTAATAATAAATATAAATAATAAAATCTTAAGGATAAGTCCCCAAGGTGTCAGTTTCAGATTCTAAGAACACTGAGCAATGGACGATTTCAGCCTCTCAACGAGTGATGGTCGACCCACTGCTAGACAGTTTAGTGTTACTCACCGAGCATTTCGGTAGCCCGTGCTCCAGCGACTCGCTGGCAGCAGGCTTGCCTATGCAAGGACACGTATTAACACCAGAATTATTGCCTCAAGCTGCCAGTCGCGCCGGACTAGCGGCTAAGTTGTCGCGCAAGGGCTTAAACGAAATATCCCCTATCCTGCTGCCCTGCATCTTATTGCTAAAAGACAAGAAAGCCTGCTTACTGCGTGAATTTGATATCGAACAAGATAAAGCGGTTATCCAGCTACCTGAAACCGGCGGCAAAGAAACGCTTTCGATTGAAGAGCTCGAAGCACTCTATGTGGGCTATCTGTTTTTAGTGAAGCAAGAATATCGTGGTGATATGGGCTTAGATGTTCATCTACACGAGAACAAATCCCACTGGTTACTACAAACAATTAAAGACTCAGCCCCCATTTACCGAGATGCCCTTATCGCATCGGTATTGGTTAACTTATTTGCCCTAGTGTCACCGTTATTTATTATGAATGTGTACGATAAAGTCGTACCGAATTTGGCATTCGACTCTTTATGGGTACTGGCTATCGGTGCCGGTATTGCTTATATCTTTGACTTAATCATGCGCCAACTTAGAAGCTACCTTATTGACGTTGCAGGTAAGAAAGTCGACATCATCGTATCTTCTCGACTATTTGCTAAAGCTATCGGTATCCCGCTTGAAAAGCGCTCTCCTAGCGTCGGCGGCATGGCTAAGCAACTTGGTGAATTTGATAGCATCCGCGATATTCTCACCTCGGCCACTATCACCACATTGGTTGATCTGCCTTTCGCGCTGTTTTTCTTAACCATTATCTATCTTGTTGCCGGCGATCTCGCCGTTATCCCATTGATTGGTAGCTTTATTATTATCGGCTACACCTTGATTATGCAGCCAAAGCTTAAGGCGGCAATTGATGAGAGTAATAAGTTTTCTGGCCTAAAACACGGCCACTTAATCGAGTCATTAGCCTCAATTGAATCAATCAAATCCAGCGGCGCCGAAGGTCTAGTGCAGAAAAGCTGGCAACAGATGATTGGCCATACGGCGAACTGGCAACTGAAATGCAAAAAAATAACTACCTCTGTGACCAATGTGGCGACATTTGTAGTGCAAACCTCCGTTATTTTTGTGGTGATTTTAGGGGTATACCGAGTCTCTGAAAATGAAATATCCATGGGTGGCATCATTGCTGCGGTGATTTTATCTAGCCGCGCAATTTCTCCCATGGCGCAACTTGCAGGCCTAATGACCCGTGGTAATCAAACCGCTAGTGCCCTGCGTCAACTTGATGAACTGATGACGCAAGAAGATGAATTTGAAAACAAAGGCCACCTGGTTAGCCGCCAACGTTTATTAGGCCAAATAACCGCGCACCATATCGGTTTTAGCTATCCAGGTTCAGAGCGCCCCATACTGCACCCATTATCGATAAATATCGCTCCCGGTGAGCGTGTAGCGATCATTGGTCGCAACGGTTCCGGTAAAAGTACCTTAGCCAAACTATTAGTCGGCCTATATCAGCCAACTAAAGGCAGCTTAACCTATGACGGTATCGATTCTGCGCAGATCCATCCTAGCGACTTAAGACGAAACTTCGGCTACTTGCCGCAAGATATCACTTTGTTTCATGGCACGATTCGCGACAATATTTTATTTGGTACCCGCCAAGTATCTGAGCACCAATTGATCCGAGCAGTGCAGCTTTCTGGGGTTAATTTATTTACTAACCTAGAAGCCGAAGGCCTAGATCAGCAAGTGGGTGAAGGTGGACGCGAGCTCTCACGCGGACAGAGACAAACTATCGCCCTCGCCCGTGCAACATTGAATGACCCGCCAGTATTGTTAATGGATGAGCCGACTGCCAGTCTCGATGCCCGTGCAGAAAAGCAGTTTATTCATGCCATGCACAATGTCAGTAAAGATAGAACCTTACTGCTCATTACTCATAAGATGCACCTACTCAACCTCGTCGATCGCATCATCGTTCTCGATCGCGGCCATATCGTTGCCGATGGCCCTAAGGCCGAAGTACTAAAGAAGCTAAATGATGGCTTATTAGCGGGAGCGGCGAAAAAATGAGTAAGCACTTAACTACACATGATTTAGAGATGGTCGATGACGTTTATGGTGCAATGATGACCGATGCACCTGCCAGCCATCGATTAACTATTTGGGCATTATCGGCACTGATTATAACCTTCCTGCTATGGGCCTACTTTGCAGAGTTAGATCAAGTCACTACTGGTTTGGGTAAAGTTATCCCTTCTTCTCAAGTGCAGGTTATCCAAAGTTTAGACGGCGGGATCTTACAAGAGATGTATGTCCAGGAGGGATTAATTGTCACCAAGGGGCAGCCTCTTGTTCGCATCGATGCCACCCGTTTTCAGTCTGACTTCGCTCAACAAGAGCAAGAAGTGAATAGTCTAGTCGCCAATGTGATCCGCTTAAATTCAGAGCTTAACAGTATCACCATTTCGTCAATAACCAATGATTGGCGCGAGCAGGTAAAAATCTCTCCTCTGGCATTAATATTCCCATCTGCTTTAGAAGAAAACGAGCCAGAGCTTACCAGCCGTCAGCGTGAAGAATATATTGGTCGTCTTGATAACCTAAGTAATCAACTCGAAATTCAAGCCAGACAGATCCAACAACGTAACCAAGAGATCCAAGAACTCGCTTCAAAAATCAGAACACTCACAACCAGCTTCCAGTTGGTCTCACGAGAGCTTGAACTGACTCGGCCATTGGCAGATAAAGGGATTGTTCCTGAAGTCGAGTTATTAAAACTACAGCGAGTCGTCAACGATATTCAAGGCGAGCTCTCTTCATTGCGCTTATTGCGCCCTAAAGTTAAGTCCACCATGGATGAAGCCATTCTTAAAAGGCGGGAGTCAGTACTTATTTATGCGGCTGATACCCGTGCCCAACTCAACGAGATGCAAACTAAACTCTCACGCATGAACGAGGCGCAAGTCGGTGCACAAGATAAAGTCAGCAAGGCCGAGATAGTATCTCCAGTCAATGGCACAGTCAAAACAGTGCATATCAATACCCTAGGCGGCGTTGTCCAGCCCGGTGTCGATATCATTGAAATTGTCCCGTCTGAAGACAAGCTATTGATTGAGACCAAAATTGTCCCTAAGGATATCGCATTCCTGCACCCTGGTTTACCCGCTGTCGTTAAAGTCACCGCGTATGACTTTACCCGCTATGGTGGTTTGAACGGTGTGGTCGAGCATATCAGTGCCGATACGACCCAAGATGAAGAGGGAAATAGCTTTTATATTGTCAAAGTTAGAACAGAGTTTTCTAGCTTAACGAAGGACGACGGCACCCAAATGCCTATCATACCAGGGATGTTAACCTCGGTTGATGTAATTACAGGGCAAAGATCCGTTTTAGAGTACATACTTAATCCAATATTACGGGCTAAAGATACGGCGCTCAGGGAGCGTTAAGCCCGATAAAAAACGACCAGGAGGGGTTAACATGGATAGCAGCACAATACGGCAGTTAAAGCGCAGTGCACTTGCACTTGCTGTCAGCGCGCTGATAATACCGGCATCGGCTTCTAGCCAAACACTAGAGCAAGCGGTAGCACACACACTGGATACCAATCCAGAGATAAAGATAGCATTTAACCGCTTTAAAGCGCGAGAGGAACAAGTCAATCAAGCAGTGGCAGGCTACATGCCAACGGTTGACATTAGCGCTGGCTATGGTTGGGAGCAAACCGATAGCCCATCGACGCGTCGACGCGCAGGTCAAGGTGATGTTAACGATGACGGTGTGATTGAACTCAAACGCGGTGAAGCGGGCTTTAGCATCAAGCAGATGCTATTTGATGGTTTCTATACTAGTAGTGAAGTTGATAGATACAGTTTCGAAGCTAGTGCTGAGCAGTGGGCACTATTTGCTGCAGCTGAAGATATGGCGCTAGATGTTGCTAAGGTCTATATCAACTATATTCGCAGCGAACAGGTACTGACTTTGGCAGAGAAAAACCTTCAAAGCCATAAAGAGATCTATGACCAAATTAAGCAACGTACCGATTCAGGCCTAGGGTCTACGGCAGATTTATCACAAATCACTGGCCGTTTGGCACGTGCTAACGCTAATGTTATCTCAGCCCGTAACAACTTCTATGATGCTAAATCTCAGTTTGTTCGTATCGTTGAGCAGCAACCTGAAGATATGATAGTACCAGTGCCTGATGCTGATATGCTACCAGCAGATCTCAGTACCAGCATTATGATGGCTCAAGATAATCACCCTATTCTCAAGTCTGCAGCAAGCGATATCAATGCTGCAGAAAATGAGAAAGACTCTGCACAGTCAAACTATTACCCGAAGCTCTCACTAGAGCTTGATGGTAACTGGAACAACAATGTCGATGGTGAAGATGGCTACTCACCTATTGTGACTAATAGTGTTGGTGGATATAACAATGACCTTGTTGCCATGGTGCGCCTCAAGTACAACCTATTTTCAGGTGGTAGTGATCTCGCACGCGAGAAAGAAGCCGCATATAAAGTAGGCGAGGCTAAAGAGATCCGTCAACGTGCCCACAGACAAGTCGTTGAAGGCGTCAATTTAGCGTGGAATGCTTACGAACTGCTTACCCCACAAAAAATGTATATCCGAGAACATGTTGTTGCGGCTAAAGACACCCAAGTTGCTTACAGCCAGCAATTTAACTTAGGTCAGCGAACTTTATTGGATCTACTCGATACAGAAAACGAGCTTTTTGAAGCTAGAAAAGACTATTTAGAATCTGAGTATGATGAAATCATTGCCCAGTATCGCGTGTTAAATGCGACAGGCCAATTGCTCAACTCATTGCGCGTAACCAGACCAGATGTCTGGCAAGGTGAGAGAGACTACGAAGGAGGAGTCCCACAATGAAGACCATGATATTTATATTAAGTCTCGCTATGCTTGGCGGCTGCTCAATGCGTGACATAGCCACTATGGATCAACCGACAACGCAAGTTTACGATCTCAATGATATCGACCATGATGGGGTTATTGTTGCCAGAGAACGCTGCACAGAAACGACACTTGGTGCAACCATCGACAACTACGGCTGCGGTAAAATCAAGCCAATTAATGAGCGCCAGGAACTCAAAGTGCTATTTGCCAACGACTCTTACTATATCGATCCTCAGTATTATCCGCAGGTAGAAGTTATCGCAACCTTTATGCGCGATTATCCAAATACCCAAGCTGTCATTGAGGGACACTGCAGTAAGACAGGAAGCCATGAGCATAACCAAACACTATCTCAAAACCGTGCCAATGCAGTAAGTTCTTTGCTTGCTGAGCGTTTTGGTATTGAATCAGATAGACTCAGTGCGATAGGTTATAGCTTCGACCGCCCAATTGACCCGACTCATACCAAAGCGGCTCATAAGGTAAATCGTCGAGTTATCGCCGAACTAACAGGCGATGACACCACTGCAGACATGAAGTGGCACATCTATACGGTAGACGAAGAAGTTAATTAGCTGTAATAACGGAGCACCATGGTTGGCAGGCTTTATCAATTAAAAAAAATACGAAAAGTCTGCCAATTAAAGTTGACGGTGCTGGCCCTGTCCGTCTCCTGCCTTTATGCTGCCCCAGTTCAAAAGTTAGATTCAGTCCATATAACCCAAACCATTGAGTCGCAATATGGCGAACGTGCGGGTAAACGGATTAGGGCCTGGTTTAAGCTTTTAGATGAAGCAAAAGACTTACAAGATAGCGATAAAATACTAATGGTTAATAATTTTTTTAACCTATTTCATTTTATCGATGATATAAAACTTTGGGGAAATAAGAACTACTGGGCAACGCCCATGGAGTTTATTGGAGTCAGTGGTGGCGACTGTGAGGACTTCTCAATCGCTAAATACTTTACTCTACTTCAACTCGGTATTTCTGAGGATAAATTACGCATTACTATGGTTAAAGCGACCAGCGTAAATCAGTATCATATGGTACTAGCCTATTATGAAACGCCCTCTTCAATCCCCCTCGTTTTAGACAATCTTGATAAACAGATTAAACCGGCAACCCAACGAAAAGATCTGTTGCCAGTCTATAGTTTTAACGGTCGACAGCTGTGGTTAAACAAAGAAAAAGGACGAGGTGTTCTAGCAGGTTCCTCATCTAAACTTGCGAAATGGAATGACCTAAAACATCGCTTGGGTGTAGAGCGACTTAATCAACCCAAGATAAAACTGGAGTAGTTAACAAGATGACACTGTTTCGACAGATATACACACTACTGTTTGTGCTGTTTTTATTGGTTGTTGCGAGCTTAGGTTATGTACAGTTTACCGAAACTCAAAGCTTCCTTACGAAACAAATGGAATCAGATCTCAATAATACCAGTCATTCGCTCGGTATTATGCTGGTACCCGATCTCGAAGCGGGTGACATAGTCGGTGCAGAAACACTGATCAATGTGATTTTCGAGGGCGGTTACTATCAACAAGTCAAACTTACTTGGCTCGTCGATGGTAAACAGCAGGTATGGGAAAACCCGATGATAATCGAGGGGGTTCCACAGTGGTTTATCGACCTAGAGCTGTTCAATACGATCAAACGAGAAAGCATAATCACCTCAGGTTGGATCCAGTTAGCTCGCTTAGAGATTACTGCCCATCCGGGATTCGGATACCATGAGCTCTGGCGCACCATGACCAACGCCATCATCGTCTTTTCTATCCTATTTCTTATTGCGATTATTTTGGCCCGTGTCGGTCTCACTTGGATCTTAAAACCACTGCATGATATTGCCGAACACGCCAAAGAGGTAGCCAACCGTAAATTTGGTCCAGACATGAAAGTACCTAAAACTGTAGAACTTAAATCAGTGGTGCAAGCGTTTAATAGCATGTCTGAACAGCTAAAGCAGATCTTTAACTCTCTCGATGAAGAAGTGGGTGAATTGAGAAAGAAGAATCTTGTCGACCAAGTATCAGGTTTGCCTAATCGCCAATATATGATGGGGCGCTTAAACAGCTGGCTAAGCGAGCCTAAAAGTGGCGCACTGATGATGGCTAAGTTTGACTGGTTAGAAGAGGTCCATAGCAAATACGGTTATCAAGTCCGTGACGAAACCATTAAGTTGCTAGCAGATAAAATGAAGCAACATTTAGATGGCGTAACACCGTCAGTGATTGCGCGCATTGCAGCTTATGAGTTTGCTTTTCTCATCACCAGTTCAGAGCATGAGCAAACCAGTAAATATCTACAAACCCTGATCCGCACCATCAACCAGGAGATCTCAAAAGCTGGTTGCAAACCAAATGAAAGCTTTGCTATTGGTATTGCCGAGCGTATTGGGCAGATGTCTGTCACCGATATTCTCGCCCAAGCTGATAATGCACTGCAGAAGTCACTACAGGAAAATAAGGTATTCCATTGGTTTGAGACTAATGAAAAACAGTTATTTACCCGAGAACAGTGGCGCGAGCATTTAAGTAGCGCGATCACCGAAGGGAAATTCAAGTTTAAGTGGCAACCTATTTTATTAAATGATTCAGGCTCAATTTTACAAAGAGAGCTCTACTGCCAACTTGAGATCCACGACAAGATGGTACCCGCTGGACAGTTCATGCCCTATGTCGAACTGCTCTCATTGGGTAGCCTGTTAGATAAGTGCTTGATTGAAACAATCCATAGTAAGAAGCTACTTGAAAGAAACTTCGAACCGATTGCGATTAACTTAACCTTCCAGAGTATGGGGGATCCTGAATTCCATAAGTGGCTCAATAAATTCCTGCGCTTATCGCCACTACGTGAACGGATCTGTTTCGATATACCTGAAGCGGCTGTTTATAGCGATGCAGAAGCCTGTCAGGCACTTTGTGCTGTGATTCGGGATAATGGGGCGCATTTTGGTATTGACCACTTTGGGCGCCAGTTTGGCTCAATGTCATACCTACAAAACTTACGCCCAAGTTACGTCAAACTCGATCAGTCTTTCGCTTATTACGATGACAGCGAGCACAGCAGTGAGCTATGTCGTGCGCTCATTAACGTCGCAAAGGGATTAGATATCGAAGTGATAGCGACAGGAATAGAAGAAGAAGCCCAGCTTAAACGTTTCATACCGTTAAAGACTAACGCTTACATGGGCTTTATCTCACCGCCTATCGCAGTAGAATGATATAAGCAGTTAAAGGTGAAATAGCTAAAGGTCTCTCAGGAGGCCTTTTTTGATTCTAGGTTCTAGGTCCTAAAGAGTCTACCTAACCTTCCATTTTCTAATTCGTTAACCTGAGATATCGTTCTCAGTTTCATTTATAGATCTTAGGTTCTAGAGCCTGCTTTGCTTTCTTTGCCTCAGTGAGCTTGCGAACATTCCGCTATCCATCAGCGAAGCGTTCGTCTTAGCTTTAGGCTCTCTAAAACCTGATATCAAAACCTCATTGACGGGCTAAAGCCCGACCTACAATAACCAAATCTTGTCCGGCCTTTCCTTCAGTGAGCTTGCAAACATTCCGTTATCCGCCAGCGAAGCTTTAGATTCTCTAAACCTGATATCAAAACCTCATTGACGGGTTAAAGCCCGACCTACAATAACCTAATCTTGTCCGGACTTTCCGTCAGTGAGCTTGCAAACGTTCCGTTATACCAAACTGGAAAATTAACTGGTCACACTTGCCCAATCCCTAGAACACAATTTTGTCACTCGCTCTGAACTCT
>NZ_JBRIMB010000077.1:0-10046 GCF_052977265.1 Shewanella sp. 0m-8
CGGCCATTAAGACACTGCAAGGCTTAGTTCGGGATCCACAAGCATGCTATTAAATTCCTGGGGATCCCTCAGACTCTGATTAGATTTAATTGATTGGGAACACCTCTATATGAAGTTAAAGCCACTGGTTTTAATTGCGCTTTTTTCTACTTACTCGTTCGCTGATGATTTGAGCATTACTCATGAAAGTATTAATGGCACCCTGGGTGTTGTTGACTTTGGTTCGGTATTGATTGGTCATTCATCGGATGCTGTTATTAATTTCTATAATAGTGAATCTGTTGATGTATTAGATAATTGTGGGACTTATAAACCCAATAAGCCTGAGTTTACCATTGTCGGGCAAACATGCGCTGATTGGGCGAACTACCCAGATGCTCCTCTGACAAGTCTAGCGGTTAATAGTGGTTCAAGTTGTAGCGTTACATTACGCTTCGCTCCCACTACGCCCATAGATCATAATTCTCGTTTCCGACTTTATTGCAATGATTCTAGTTACAACGGTAACAGCAGGCCTTCATTCTTTGTAGATTTGAGTGGTTCTGCTATTCAGCCACCGACTGCACCCACATTTAGTCAATCATCGCCAGTAGCTATCAGCATGGATGAAGACAGTTACCCAAGGCCATTTTCACTGACCTTGCACGCTGCAGATGTCAATAATGACACCATTAACTGGTCTGTTGCTGAGCAAGGAAACTTTGGTGTTGCTACAGTGAGCGGAACGGGTAAAAGTAAAGCCATAAGTTATGTTCCTAAGCCTAATTACTTCGGTGCCGATAGCTTTGTCGTGCAAGTGAGTGATGGGGTCACGGGTAGCGCGACTCAAATCGTCAACGTGACCGTTAACTCAATTAATGACGCGCCGACCATTAGTGGTCGACCGACTACAACTGTTTCACAAGGGGATAGCTATCGCTTTGTACCTACGGTGACCGATATTGATGCTGATGAAAGCCATACATTTAGCATCAGCAATAAGCCGAGTTGGGCGAGCTTTAACAGTCAAACTGGTTTATTGAGCGGTACGCCAGGTAACAGTGGTGTTGGCACTACCGCAGGCATTATTATTAGCGTGACAGATAGCGTGAATGCGACTGCCAGCCTAGCGCCCTTTGCGCTGATGGTGACTAATGTCAATGACGCGCCGACCATTAGTGGTCGACCAAGCACGAGTGTTAATGAGGGGGAGCTTTATAGTTTTACGCCCGAGGTTAACGATGTTGATACCGATGATACCTTAACCTTTGCTATTACGAATAAACCATCATGGGCAAGCTTTAATCAGCAAAACGGCAGTTTGACGGGTACCCCTGAAAATAGTGATGTTGGCATCAGTGAGAGCATCAGTATTTCGGTCTCTGATGGCCAAGCAACGGTCAATCTTGCGGCGTTTAACATTAATGTCATTAATGTTAACCAAGCCCCTGTAGCGGATGCGCAATTTTTAACAGTCAATGAAGATAACTCCATTGCAGTTACTTTATCGGCAACGGATATTGATGCAGATGCCGCATTAAGCTTTAGCATTGTTGGTCTGCCAGCTTATGGTGCGTTAACCATAAACCAGCAAGCGGTTGAAGTTGGTAAAGAGTTAGCCGTAGCCACATTAACCTATATGCCCGAACTGAACTATTCCGGCAACGACGCATTTGAATTTGCGGTCAGTGATGGCATAAAAAGTGCCAAAGCAATGGTCAAGATAACCGTATTAGCGGTGAATGATGATCCGGTCTCAATAGGTGTCATTTCTGCAGAGATGCTCAGTGAAGATCAGGTTGACGCTGTTCCCTTTACAGCTGAAGCACTGCTAGTCAATATTAATGATGCAGATGATGATTTAGCTGAAGTGGTTGTTGATACCTATGAAGGGACTTACGGCAATCTATTTCAAATTAATGGCAGCTGGGTATATCAATATAAGCATCATATAGTCGATCAAGCACCGGAAGAGCAGCCTGATAATGACGATGGCGGCATTGACGAAGGCATAGAAGATGGTGAAGTCCCTGATGTCGATACCGATACTCCAGCGGATGATTCGACGGTTGTAGACCCTAGCGCGGCTGAAGATTTGGTTGAGACCCTACGTGAAAATGAAATGGCCACCGAAACCATTGAGTTTAACGTGCGCTCGCTTAACGACGCGTCACCAGAACTTGTTGTACAAACCTTAACCTTCAGTATTCAAGGTAAAAATGACCTGCCTGAAGTCATCGTCCCCGAAGTTTTTGGCGATAGCCAAACATCTGAAATATCATTTATTTTAGGCCAGGCTGAACTGCTCACACCTGATGTAACAGATATAGATAAGGATACCGTTCTTGCTTATACCCTTTCAGAATCTGGCGACGATGCGTATTTTAATATTGATGAGCTAGGTGTTATCAGCTTAATTGAGCCAGTATCAGTGAGCTTGCTTGCTGCCAATCAAGCCAAGGCAAGTTACAGCGTTAAACTGATCATCAATGATGGTTTCTCACCGTTAGAGCGCCAGATTAACTTCACCTTAGAAACTAATGGTGACGTCGATGGTGATGGTGAATCTGATGCTCTAGAAATTGAGCAAGGAACCAATCCTTACGATGGCAATGACTACTTCGATAGCGATAATGACGGTGAGTCAGATGCTTTAGAAATCGCCCAAGGATCAGATCCCCACGATGCCTCTTCATACCAAGATCAAGATAAAGACGGTGTACCCGATTATGTCGAGATCCTTGCGGGGACTAACCCTAATGACAGTAAAAACTACCAAGACACTGACTTTGATGGTGTGCCCGATTACCAAGAATTGATCCAGGGAACATCTGCTGAAGATGGTACTGATTTTATCGATAGCGATGGTGATGGCGTATCAGATCATGCCGAGCTAATTGATAATACTGATATCAATAATCCGAGCAGTTTTCTTGATAGTGATGGTGATGGTGTGCCGGATCAGCAAGAGTTGATCAATGGTACCGATCCGCAAGATGAAAACAGCTTCCAGGATACCGATGGCGACACTGTTTCCGATTATCAGGAAGGCTTGGCCAACACAGATCCAAACGATCCTAACGATTACACCTTCGATACTGATAATGACGGCGTTTACGACGATCAGGAACTACTTGATGGTACCGATCCGCTTAATGGTCATGACTTTATTGATAGTGATAAGGATGGGGTTGCCGACAAGTTAGAAATATTCAATGGCACCGACCCTAACGACAACACCAGTTATATCGATTCAGATAATGATCTGGTCTCTGATTATCAAGAGCGTATGAATGAGACTGATCACTTTGATAAGTTCAGTTATTTAGATAGCGATGGCGATGGTGTTGCCGATTATGCTGAAATGCTGGCGCAAACGGATCCCCTTAATAAAACCAGCTTCATCGATAGTGATGGTGACGGTGTAGCGGATTATGTCGAAATCTTACGAGGGACAGATCCGAATAGTGCCGCAGACAAGGACGCCGATGGCGATGGTGTACCTGATGTCCAAGAAGAGGTTGAACAGTCAGATCCAAATGATATCAATAGTTTTCTCGATAGTGATGCCGATTTTGTGCCGGACTTTGTTGAGCTCCAACAGGGAACGGATCCGTTTAATCGCTTAGATTTTATTGATAACGATGAAGATGGCATGTCGGATGCGGAAGAAAATCGCGTCGGCACAGATGCTAACGATGCCACGGATTTTATCGACTCTGACGGTGACCGTGTATCAGACCGAGAGGAGCTAAAAGACAACACCGATCCTTATGATAGCGCGAGCTATCTAGATAGCGACGGTGATCTATTACCCGATGCTTACGAGAGAAGATATGGATTAGATGCTTTGGCTCCTTTTGATGCTGAATTAGATTTTGATGGCGATGGCTTAAGCAATCTTACCGAGTATCAGCAAGGCACGCCTCCGGATCAAGATTCAGTGGCGCCAAACTTATCGGTTGATGATGTGATTTGGGTTAATGCGACTCGCGCAATGACACCCATGGCTGAGATGAACTTATTATCACAAACCGCATTTGACTTAGTTGATGGTGACGTTGATTTAGAGTGGCCGATTACTGTATTTGCTCCAGGACAGCACCAGGTGACAGTGTCTGCGACAGATATTGTCGGCAATAAAGCAGAAAAGCAAGTGACCTTAAATGTTAGGCCGTTAATTTCATTTAGGGTTAAACCATCGGAGTTATTCATCACCGAAGGGAAAAAGTTTGCTGTTAAATTACAATTAAATGGCTACTCACCAACCTACCCTTTAGTGGTTGCTTACCAAGTTTCAGGCAGCGCTGAGTCAATGGTTGATCATAACCTTCAAGCTGGCGTGGCAGTGTTTAACGATAGAGAAACACAAGCCATCATCGAGTTTGATACCTTAACTGACGAGCGGGTTGAAGCCGATGAAAATATCGTTATTACCGCCATGAGTCAGGATGTGGGGATCGAAGAGCAGAGCATTAATTTAGGCTTTGGCGCCGAAGTCACACTTACGCTGACCGAATCAAATCTTGCTCCAGCAGTGAGCGTTGCGGTGGTGCAAGACTCGCAAGACTCACCTTGGGTGGATCTCGAATCGGGTCGTGTCAAAGTTAAGCTAAATATCGCCGATCTTAACATTGCAGATTCCCATAGCATCACTTGGCATATACCTGATCAATTAGTCGTGTCTTATCTTGCTAGCGATGCTTTTGAATTCATTCCTTCACGGGACCGAATGGGCACGCACAAGCTGGGGGTCACCGTGGTTGATTCAGGTACTCCGGCAAAAACAACTCACCACAGCTTAAGTATTGTGGTGAGAGAACGTCTCGCAGCGCTGAGCGCCATAGATTCAGACCATGATGGCATTCTTGATACCGAGGAAGGATATAAAGATAGCGATGTTGACGGTATCCCTGACTTTTTAGATAACCAATTTTTAAGTCAAAGCGAAGTCGCTGTGAGTCAAAATAATCTTGAATCAGTGGCTAAAGTCGCTAACACCCTAAGGTTGGTGCCAGGTCAATTGGCGTTGGCCACTGCCGGCTTGCTGATTGAGCAGGGGAGGGAACTCGACCCTGACTATATCAATGTTGGCGGCATCTTTGACTTTGAAATTAAAGATCTGGCTGACAATCAAACGACAGCCACAGTCGTGCTACCGCTGCAGACTAAAATTCCCGCTAATGCTTATTACCGCAAAGAGACCCCATCTGCAGGCTGGATGGACTTTATAGAAGATGACAAAAATATTATTCAATCCGCTTCTGGACTCGATGGCCAGTGTCCAGATCCTGGCAGTAATTTATATGAGCATGGATTGCGACCTGGATATATGTGCCTGCAATTAACTATTGAAGACGGTGGCCTAAATGATGCTGATGGCATCAAGAATGGCACCATCGTTGATCCCGGTGGCATCGCTATTTTATCCAGTGATGAGCCATCAGAAGAAGTGGTGCCAGAAAAGAACAACTCTGGCGGCGCTATTAACCTTGCTTGGGTAACGATGTTGCTCTGCGGGATCTACTTTAGAAACAGAAAAGAAAGAAACAATAAGGAATTGGTGTCATGAAGACGGTTTCATTATGCAGCATACTGCTTCTTGCATTACTTACAGGTTGTAGTGAAGACAGTACTAATCAGGTTAATGAACCACAACCGGAGTTAGCGCCAGACACGCTAATTCAGGCATCGAACATTAGTGTCGCGACTGCCGTGACCACCATGCAGAGCTTTGACCTTGATTTTAATTTAGCGAGTAATCAAGATCATGCAAAAGTGAATGTCATCTTGGTGCTGATGGCTGGCAATGCCGCAGCATCAGATGAGCAATACCTCTTGGATACGGTGACGCTGGAGGCATTGACTCGCTTTACACCGGTTTCGGCCTCAGGGCTCGCTGTGCCTAGTGATGTGCTCAGTGGTCAATACCAGTTAATGGCTAAATTTGAAACCGTACCTGATGACGTTCAAGGAGAGATCGTTGCTATTGCCGAGCCGATTTCGCTCGGGCAAATCGATGTGATCCAAGCGGATAAGCCCAACCTTAAAATCACCATGGCCGAACTCGAAAATGCTAGTTTTGTGCTGGCAGAGCGACCTGATGACAATCAGGGATTTAACCAAGGCGATGGCGATATTTATGTCAACTTCATGATGACAGCTGAGTTTTTAGATGTCAGCGAGCCTGTTGAGCTGCAAGCGACAATCGACTTACCTGGTTTAGGGGTGTTCCCACTCAATTTAACCTCAGCAGTATCTGGCCGAGAGCCGACTGAAGAAGATGCGATTGTTCACCCTGAAACCAATCAAGTCTATGACTATGTAAAAAGTGATACCCGCACATTGGCAGTGACCTGTGAAGAGGAAAGGTGTGCCTCTATCGGCGTCGATGATCAAGAGGGGTTATTACTTGATTTAAGGATTAATGAGCAAGTGTATGACTTACTCGCGGCGCATCAGCAAGATCTAGTCGGTGAGGTAACGATCAGCCTTGACCCTAATGGTGCTATATCGGAATGGCAAGGTATGGTCGACGATAATAGTATCCGCTTACCGGTTATTTTCCTGGCAACTACACCACCGGATTCAGATGATGAACAACCGATAGTTGAAGATGCTAAACAAGGTATCGCCTCGTACGCTAGCGCTGTTGCTAGAGCTAAAACCTCGACTATTTTTGAGAAGGCCTACCAGAAAAGTGTGGGTTCTAGTGGTAAAGCAAAAATAGAATATAAAGTGCAAGGCTCAGCCAAATACACTTCAGGTACAGCTGGGGTACCTAAAAATATCGATACACGCCTGTATGGCTGGGTTAAGGCTTGGGTATTTGGTAAGGGCTTGACGCTGTTAAATGTAGATAGTACTGCCCTTATGGAAAATGCCGATAAGTCTAATTTAAAGTACAAAGTCCAAGTGGCAGGTAAGACGGTATGGAGCATAACCCGATGGGTGCCTGACGACTATAAAGGGATGCAGGTTATTTATAATTCCCACGATGGTGATGAAGAAACGTTACGCAAAGAAGTTGCTAAGGTGTGTAAGGGGAAAACTATTAAGAAGTGGAGTGTCAAGTTTGGGTCAGAAGCTTGTATTAAGGGGGAAGTGGGCTTAATGAGCCGCAATTACTTCCATACAAGTACTAATACTATAAAGGGTCGCACCGGCCCCTATGCCAAACTTAAAGCGACGGCAGATGCTTCAATCGGAGGTAGCTTTGCTTCGGCCGGGATAGGTTCAAATCTGGATCTTATCTATTTGTCTCCACAGCTAGGTTATTCAGGGGTGTTTGATAACGGTAACCAGGTTTCGTCCACGGTTTCACTGGATATGGTACGTGAGCACTTAGATGGTTATATAAAAATATGGGCTAAAATTAACCTTTTAGTTGGTAAAGTAAAGAAATCACATAAGATTATGAGCTGGAAAGGACCTAAGTACTCAGACAACTTATGGCGTAAATATAAAATGTGGGGCCATTCTCAAGAGATAGATGTACCAAGAACCTCCTATTTAAAATCGACCTATAGATTATATGTCTCTAAAAGTCAACGTAAGCGCAGCGATGATAAAATGGTGCTAAAAGCCAAAGGTCAACTTAATGGCGATCATATCGATGTATTGGCTAGCTGTCCGATTACCAGTGGCACTGAACTTAAACACCTAGCCACTAACTATAATATGAAAAGAAAAAATTACTACGGTCTTAAAAAGGGATTTGCGGGTATTGAGTACTACTTATTTTTGCAAAAGGTCGGTAAGACATTAAGCAGTAGCGAGATAAAAAAATACGGTTTAACGGGTAAAAAGTACTGGGTTAAGTACAGCTTAAGAAACAAATTCGACCGAACTCATACCTTGCCTCATAAGGATTGTAACCTCTATGCCCATGTGAATTACAAGGGTGGAAAAACTGGGGGGAAGAACGTCACCCTTAGAGTCGAGTAACTCTTTAGGTGATACTTTGTTAAAAATAGCCACCTGTGAATGATTGCAGGTGGCTTTCTGTTTTACTTTCGAAATTCATGCAGTGAATAATGGCATTTCTATGATGAAAAAAAATGCAGCCCCAATGATGGTGCTAGTTAGCGTACTACTAATATGTATTGGCATTTATCTATTAGCGTTTGATGAATCACTAAGCCAAGGTCGTCATTCAAACGATGCTAAAGCTATTACTACGGATGACTTAAGGTCAGATAAGACCCTATTGATTTATGATTTTGCCGATAATGGTGTTTATGCTTACCAAATAATGTTGGATATCGACGGCGTAGTCGATGCGTCAGCACTCACTCAAGGGATCCAAGCTAGTGGGTCACAACGTCAAAATATGAGTATTCGCGCGAATGCTCAAGTGCATTTTAAATTTTATCCTCAGCAGACGAGCGGTTGGCATGTGTTAGGCCAATATAGCGATTTACGCTATATCAATAATGGCCAGGAGATTGAGACTCCACAAGGCGCTGAGCATCAATTCTCTTTTGATTTTTCTCAAACTGGGCAGATAACTAATCTTGCAACCAATACCGCTACTCAAGGTGCCGATTTCACCCAACTGATTATAAATAATGTACAGCTGATTTATCCTAATCAATATAAATCCAGTTGGTTAACCCGAGAGCTTGATGAAAATGGGACTTATAAAGCGCAATATCAACTACTGGCAGACGATGGTGTTAAATACCAGCCGCTAACTATCATCAAAAATAAACTTAGCTATCAGCAAAGTCATCTTAATGACATGGATCTTGGCATTGGCTTAGCTGACGTTAAAGTCAGTATTGAGGAGCATCAGGCTGAATTTGTTGTTGATCAGCACAGCGGCTGGTTTCAATCGATCAATACCATTGAGCTGATTAACTCCGAGATCATGGGTAAGACATTTGATGATATTAAGATGACTTTTGCAGCCAATAGCATGGCAGTCGACTCTAACGTGCGCTTTCCTGACTTCTACGCGCAAGTATCAAAAGCGAATACTGCAACGCCAAGCATGGCAGACTATTACGCTACAGAGCCGAAACTCAATATGATGGCTCAAGGCTTAAATACTGAAGAGGCGGTTGGACGTTTTGTTGAATTGTTTAGCGATCCTAATACCGAGTCTCTTGCAAGAAAGTTTATGGTCAACTATTTGCGCCTGTATCCGGTGGCTTCTGGCTCATTAGTGCAAGAGTTAGACACTAAAAGTGAACGTGTGGATTTATCGGTTAAATTAGCGTTGTGGAGTAGCCTTACTGAGGCGGGGCATACTGAAGCTCAACAAGCGGTCGCGGCGGCGGCCACCGATGCCGCATTTAACCCAACCACTAGAAATCGCGCCATCGCCTATGCTCACGATTTTGAATACCCCATCACTGAATTGGTCGATAGCTTATTTGCATTTCATCAGGGGGCCAGTGGGGCTGTCGATGCCGTCAACAGTGAGTTGGGCTCGATGGCTATTTACGCGGTGGGTACGTTAGGTGACAGCGATAAATTGAATCCGACTCAAGCACAGCACGTTGAAACGTTATTAAGAGAGCAGCTGCAAGATAGTTCGCAAGCATACCATCAAGACCAAATATTAACCGCCATCGCGAATAGTCGAAATCCCAGTTTTGTTTCTGATGTAGAAGCGTTCTTAATCAGTGATAACTCAGATCTAAGGGTGGTTGCATATACAACCATGCTGCGCTTACAGGGGAGCGATGCTATCAACACATTCACCCAAGGCTTGGCTAATGAAACCGACCCTATGGTGAGAGAGTTAGCGCTCAGGGATCTCAGCACCAGTAATAGGCCTGAAGCCGTTACTTGGGCGAGCGAAGAAGTATTAAGGCACAAAGACTCGGCAGGCGCTACCTCGCTAGTCACCTATCTAGGTGAGCATAAAGACAGCCATTCAGTCGTTGAAACGACCTTGCGTGAGCTGCTATCAAGCGAAGTCCCCGTAAAGCTAAAACAAGAAATTTACAAATATATAGCTCCAGGACAAGCACAATAACTATGAGACTGTAACTAACTTTGTGTAACTGCTTATCAAACTGTACTCTAAAAAGAGTCAAGGATAGGCGTATAATCAT